>NZ_JRVL01000104.1:0-6275 GCF_054823985.1 Acinetobacter sp. GN11
GTCATGATGAGATTAACTTATAGCATCTTTTATATCCCCCTATTCTATTTCTCAAATGTATTAAATTGATGGAAAAAATCCGATGTAAAAATTTGAGAAAATCATATTAATTAGCGGTTAAATTGGTCTGTATTTTGCTTATATCTCATTGTAATTTGCGAGTAACTTAATTTTTTAAGTGCCGTATTTACTTGCTGTGCAGCGAAGTTTTAAAGCTTTTACAACACAAGTAAATACAGGAGTGAGCCAAAAGGGATAAATATGAACCAAGCCAACTCCCCAGAACTCAGTGGGCGTCATTTTCAAAATGAGTCTATCTTTACTGACCATAATTTGGTGTTTGATCATCACGATTTAAGCGAAACCTGCCGAAATGTAGGCCAAATTTTTAAACCGCATGATCTTAAAATCTCTCATCAAAAGCGAGATTTCAATGCAACCATGCACCATGTTAAAACAGGCGCACTATCTATTAGTCGCTTGGAATATGGCGCGGATGTCATTATTGAACCAGATCACCTTGATAACTTTTACCTCATTCAAATTCCAACTCAAGGCTACGCAGAAATCGAATTCGGTTCACAAAAGTTTATTTCTTATTCTCAAGTTGCTTCTCTTATTTCTCCTCAGCAATCTTTACGTATGCGCTGGCATGCGAACTCACCACAGCTCATTCTAAAAGTTTCAAAGGATGATTTTACTTACCATTGCCGTCAGCACATTGCCGATTCAGAAAACAACTTACTCGTTTTCGACCCAAAATTAGACTTTTCTACACAAAGTGGAGCCTACTTTTTACAGCTCGTTAGAACATTGATGGATGCTTTGGCTTGTGAACAACATCCGCTTCATCATCCTTTAGCCTTTAAACAATTTGAGTCAAATCTATTTAATGCACTCATTTATGGTCAACCTAATAATGCGTTACATAAAATTGATCAGTATAAAGAAAAAACAGTCTCTCCTTATTTTGTGAAGCGTACAGAAGCCTACATAAAAGAACATTTACACGAGCCGCTTAACGTCGAAATTTTGGCTGAACATGCTGGCGTGAGCGTAAGAACCCTATTTACTGGTTTTAAAAACTATTTGGGGACAACCCCAATGTCTTATTTAAAAGAATTACGCTTTGAACAGGCTCATTTAGAGCTGATGCATAATGAAAATCTATCGGTTACAGACGTTGCATTTAAATGGGGATTTACTCACTTAGGCCGTTTTTCTCAAGAGTACAAACGCCGTTATGGTGAGTTACCCTCGTCTACTCGCCGTTCTAGTCAAAGTGAAGGCTCAGGCTTAATTACTTCAATTTTTTCTTAAACTAAAAATAGATAAAAGCCTTTTATATTTATTGATATAAAAGGCTTTTTTTATGATTTAAAAATGATGGACATAACGAACTTGTAGACGTGTTCCCTCTGGACGGTTTTCAGCATCTTGCTCAAAATAAGCATTTGCAACCAAGTGATCATTTTTAGAAAAACTATACATCGCACCCGGACCAATTGCCCAGACTTGTTCACGTCTACCTTTGACTTTTTCACCATCCACTTCGGTATCAGTGACTTGTTTTAGCCAATAGCCATTTAGTCCTAAGCGAAACTGTTCAGTAATGGCATAGTCTGTTGCGAAGTTTGCATGAATTGCTTGCCCAGCTTGCATGTCATTTGCTCCAGCAAAAGCATAACTTGAGTCATCATTTTTAAAGTTATAGAGATAATGGATACGTGTGGATGCGGTCCATTTAGGATTAAACCAATACGTTGCAGCCCAATAAGGGTCAAATGAAACAGCGTTATTACTGGGGTTAATATCTTTTTGCCGATCGTATTCGCCAGTAGGTAAATTCACCTGAAACTCAAAACGATGTACAAACTTCGGCCCTTGCGCGCCCATGACTGGATCGAATTGAATAAAAGGTCCAATCATAATGTCCCCAAAGCCACTTTGGGCTTTAATAGCAGCATTATTTAAGCCATCATCCATGTCCATTTTGCTGACAAAAGGAATTAAAAAATTCATACCTAGGCTAGCTTTATCTTTTACTCGGATATTCGATAAGTAACTAATCTGCTCAACCAATACTTGATAATTTAAATCTGTTTTAGGTAAACCTAATTTTTGTCCATTGGCATCGACCAGTTTATTACTATCGTAATTTTGAAAGTAAGTTTGAGCATACCAGCCAGGCCCTGCGGGTAAACCTCCATCGAGAAAGCTGGTCATACCTAAATTTACGGTCGGTAAATCATAGGCATGTGTAACCAAAGGCAAACCCAACAATGTCCCTGCTAAAAATCCATGCTTAATTAAAGTGCTTTTCATCTTCTTATTTCCTATAAAAAAATCACGACCGGATTGATCGTGATTGTGGTGAATTAATGTGCTAATTCTGGATGCTCTACGGCAATCCGATACTTTCCTGCGTGGAATACCAATGGTTCACCTTGGCGTTGTTGGTATTGTTCAATTTGACCAATAAAAATCAGGTGATCGCCGCCTTCATACTGATTTACATTGCGGCAAACCAAGGTCGCGAGTGCATCGGTCAAAATAGGAACGCCTGCATTGCATTGCTGATGGGCAATGCCTGCAAATTTATCTTCAGCACCACGAGCAAAATGTCCTGAAAGCTGATGATGCTCTTGTGCCAACATGTGAATGGCAAAATATTCAGCCTCTACAAAATCAGACAAACTTGGCGCTGTTTTTGAAAGACTCCACAAAATTAATGGTGGGTCTAAAGACAGCGACGAAAATGAATTGGCTGTCATTCCTATTTTCCGACCATCTTTACCACGAGTTGTAATCACGGTAACGCCAGTTGCAAACTGTCCAAGCAAATTACGGATTTCTCTTGGGTTTTCAGCATTAATCGCTTGTAAAGCTAAAGTTTCAATTGTGTCCATTTTTCATATCTCCCTTTGACTATGACCTAGGCTACTTTTGCTGCGGTTTTTGAGGCCATGAATGCTTGAGCCTGATTTGCATCAAACCACCAAGGAGCAAAGGCACGAGGGTCATCAAAGTTATTGGCCATAATGGAAGCAATGCTCTGGTTTTGGCTTGCGGCTGCTAATAGCTCAACAACATGGGGTTGCGGCGGTACTAACAGGCTATTGGTCCAAGCCACCACTTTTTCTGCATAAGCCCAATAACGTTCAAAAGTTTGAACCATCCATTGTTCGCTAAAGTTTTGATTATCATTGGCTAAAATGGCATCGAAATAGATTTTGCTACACTTAGCAGCGTTGTTTGAGCCTTGACCAGTAATAGGGTCATTCACCACCAAGGCATCTGCCATACCAAAAATTTTCTTGCCAGATGGTAAGGTTAAAACAGGTTTACGTACTGTCGGCGGGAAACGTCCTGCTAAATATCCACCAGCATCGGTTAACTCAACATTCGCGCAGCGTTCATATTCCCAAGGCACAAATTTCTTGAGTAAATCCAAACTGCATTGCAAATGCTGTTCAGGTGTTTTGACATCTTGCCAGCAATCCATTGGCCCATTTGGAATACCTTCAAACACCATAATGTCGCAAGGACCATTTACTGTAAGTGCTGGAAATGAAAAGTATTCGCCCACTTCTGGAATAATATTAAAAGTCACACGAGAGTATGGCGAAATTGGCTTCATGTTTTTGACATAAGTCAATGCCAAAGCGCGCTGCGGTTTATCGAAAACACTGCGCACATCATCACGTTCAAACTGTTTAACGACTTCACCTTTACCAGCCGCGAGTAATACAAGCTCGTAGTCGTTTGCGAGTTGTTCTAACTCTTCTATACCCACATCCTGAATCACTAATCGACCGCCACGGCGTTCAAATTCTTCCATCCAATATGGCATTTTGACGCGTTGATCGACCGATTGAGCGTAACGCTCAAGCCGAGCACTCCATTCAAATGCTTTACCACCATTTTCAGGATTAACTAAAGCCAGCCCGATGCCTTCTACCGCTGGACATTGTTCTTCCCAAAAATTTAGTCCCAAGTCTCGTTCAGTTTGTAAAGCGGTATGAAACATACACTGGCTTGACATGACTTTACCTTGACGGATTTCATCGGCAGTTCGGTTGGTGATCATTGTCACGTCATAGCCTGTATCTAATAAGCCTAAACCAAGCTGTAAACCAGACTGTCCTGCTCCAACAATTGCGATACGGCGCATAATCTTCTCCATAATTTTCTAAATGTGCTTTTAAAACGCTGTGCTATTCGGCTAAACGTGGAATAGCGGGCTGTGATCCTTCAGGGCCCATCACTGAATATCCGCCATCGACCGCATAATCTGCTCCGGTGACAAAACTCGCAGCGGGTGACACTAAAAACAAAACCACGTTGGCGACTTCTTCGGGATGACCCAATCGGCCTAGTAAGTGATAATCGGCTGCCACGCTATCGGCTTTTTCACGGTTATTACTGCTGACTTCTGCAATGACACGAGACCATGTCCAACCTGGTGAAACTGAGTTGACGCGAATACCATCGGCAGCAAAATCCATTGCCATGCTTTGTGTGAGTTGACGAATCGCGGCTTTAGACACTGGATATAACCAGCGCCCTGTTTGTGCCACTTTGGCCGAAATGGAAGTAAAATTAACGATTGAACCTTGCTGCTTTTTTAGGTCATGATATAAAGCACGGCTCAGCTCAACTGTAGAGACCAAATTAATATCGAGTGCTTGTAACCAGTCTTGACGTGAAGATTTGAAACCGTCATCTAAATATGTACATGCCAGATTGACCAAGTAACTCACTTCACCTAAATGTTGATGAATATCTGCCACAGCTTGTTGAATAGCCGCATCACTGGTTAAATCGGTTTGAATAAACATCACATCATGATTAAAGCTTTCCGCAATTGCCTTGCCTTTGGCATCAATATCTAAGATAGCGACATGAGCACCTGCACTGACTAAGGCTTGCACAACGGCTTTACCAATCAGTGTTGCGCCACCGCTTACCACAGCGACTTTTCCTTTTAAATCTATATTCATTGCAGATACTCCTTAATTAACTGGCTTGCCTTCGCTACTTGACCAAGATGGCATCAACGTATTTGAAGGAAGATCTTCATCAAGAAGTTTTCGTGCTGTTTCGACACCTGCAACTGGTAAACCTGTCGGGTCTAATAAACCAATTTGAACAAGCACCGATGCTTGGTCCCAGTAAATATGCTCATGACACAGCTTTGAACCTCTGAACTGAATTACACCTAACATTGGAATCTCGACGTATTTACCAGTCGGTTTTACACCCGGTAATAACCAGTCAATTTCAGCATCGTGGGTAAAGCTCATAATGAACTCGTCTACCACTTGCGTTGAGCCAACCGTACGAGAGATAGAAGTGATCTTCATATCTTTCGGGTTTTGATGAACAAAGTGATATTGATAAAAACGAGCGAGCTGGCTTTGACCTACACCGCCAGTTAAGGTTGGAATATGGTTGACATAAGGTTCTGCGACCATTGTTGCCATGGTTGCTGGCACATCACGCGTATCAAACTCATGACGAATATGCTCTTCCCATAGCGCGACTAGGTCATATTTCGGTCCAATCGCGTCATGTAGAGCTGTTACTGTACGCTCGTGGGCAAAGCGTGCTGACGGTTTGTGATAATGATTGCTTTTTGGGCGTGCAAAAGCATGATCAACACCTTCGTAAACATAGGCTTGTACATTTGAATATTGGTTAGCTGCATCAACAATCGCTTGTCTTGCATCTGGCGGTGTAAATTGGTCCAGCTCTGCAATATGTAAAACCAAACGACCTTTTACGTTGGCTAACTCATCTAAGGCTTTTTCAATGCCTACACCGTAATAACCTACAGCACATGCCACGTCAGAAAGTCGACAGCCTGCCAGATAAGCTAGCTTTCCACCCAAACAGTACCCCACCACGCCGAGGCCTGTAGAAGTGTCACATTCTGGTCGAGTCTTTAAAAAAGATAAGCTGTCCTGAATATCTTCAACCCCAAGATTTTCATCATATTGCTGATAAAGCTCGAAAGCCTTTTGAAAATCTTCTGGTGTATAACCCAGTTCTATATTAGGTGCTACACGCCAAAATAAATCAGGAACTAAAACGGTATAGCCTTCTTCTGCAAGAAATTCTGCTTTTTCTCGCATGGCCGCATTCACCCCAAAGATTTCCTGACAAAGCACCACTCCAGGTCCTTTTCCTGTTCCTGGTGTTGTTAGATATGCACTGAACTGCTTTCCAGATGCAGTTTTAATTTGAACGGTTTGACCAGCCATAGTGTCAAC
>NZ_JRVL01000105.1:0-8254 GCF_054823985.1 Acinetobacter sp. GN11
TTTTGGGGAAATTGTATGGGGTTTGAAAAAACAACATCGCAGATATTATTTGATAATGGCGTACATAAATGTATTAGTTTTACCAGTTTGGTCAAAGGGGAAGGTATCCAAGCTAATCAATTTTTAATTATTGATCATGAGCGTGCTGCTGTAATCGATCCAGGGGGCGATTTGACCTACGTTCCATTAACGATGGAATTAAATAAATATACACGTTTGAAAAATCTGGACTATGTGATGGCTTCGCATCAGGATCCGGATATTATTACTTCAATGCCACGCTGGTTAGTCTATACCGACGCTAAAGTTGTGGCATCAAAATTATGGGCACGTTTTCTACCACACCTAAATTCCTCATTTATGAGTGAGCGTATGAAAGGGAATTGGGAAGACCGTCTTATTGAATTACCTGACCGCGGCCAAGTGATTCAATTAGGGGAATCAAAGTTAGTTATAGTACCTGCCCATTTTCTACATTCGGTGGGTAATTTTCAGTTTTATGATCCAGTCGCCAAAATTTTATTTTCTGGTGATATGGGCGCTTCGATTGTTGAGGATGCTAATCAACCTCTAACAGATTTTGATACGCACGTTCTAAAAATGAAAGCTTTTCACCAACGCTATATGTGTTCCAATAAGGTCATCCGTTTATGGGTTAAAATGGTTCGCCAGATGGATATTGAAATGATTGTTCCACAGCATGGCAGTCCATTTATGGGCAAAGAAATGATTAATCAGTTTTTGGACTGGATTGAGACTTTACCTTGTGGTGTCGACTTAATGACAGAACAAGTTTTTAGTTGCCCCGCCTAAATATGATCTCTAATGAGCAACCCAGATAAAATTCTGGGTTGCAAAAACATAGATTAAAAAATAACGTTAAAACTATAATAAGTGGCAATTATTTAGAGCAGCTCTACATCTATTGCTGAAAAAGGCAAAGATAATATGAAAATTGCATTGAAATTTGTTTATAATAGCTCACGGAATTTACCAGTGAGATTGTTATGCTGACCATCGTTCAAGAAGCGCTAACCTTCGATGATGTCTTATTACTTCCTGCCTACTCTACTGTTCTCCCAAAAGATGTCTCTCTAAAGACACGTTTAACTCGCGGCATTCATTTAAATATCCCACTAGTTTCAGCTGCAATGGATACAGTGACTGAGTCACGTATGGCGATTGCGATGTCACAAAATGGTGGTATCGGGATTTTGCACAAAAACATGGATATTGCTGCTCAAGCTGCAGAAGTACGCCGTGTAAAGAAATTCGAAGCGGGTATGGTGAAAGACCCTATCACTGTAACGCCTGAAACGACAGTACGTGAACTGATTGCAATTACCACTGCTAATAACATTAGCGGTGTACCTGTTGTTAAAGACGGCAAGGTTGTTGGTATTGTGACAGGCCGTGATACGCGTTTTGAAACCAATTTAGAACAACCTGTTAGCAACATCATGACAGGCCAAGATCGTTTAGTAACTGTACGTGAAGGCGAGTCTAAAGAAAATATTCAAGCATTATTGCAAAAACACCGTATTGAAAAAGTCTTGGTTGTTGGCGAGAGCAACGAACTTAAAGGCTTAATTACAGTGACTGACTTCCGCAAAGCTGAGAGCTATCCAAACAGTTGTAAAGATGATCTTGGTCGTTTACGTGTTGGTGCTGCGGTAGGTACAGGTGCTGATACACCAAGTCGTGTGGAAGCATTGGTTGAAGCTGGTGTTGATGTAATCGTTGTTGATACAGCACACGGTCATTCAGCTGGTGTAATTGAACGTGTACGCTGGGTGAAACAAAACTTCCCTCAAGTACAAGTGATTGGTGGAAACATCGCAACTGGTGATGCTGCATTAGCATTATTAGATGCAGGTGCAGATGCTGTAAAAGTGGGTATCGGTCCTGGTTCTATCTGTACAACTCGTATTGTGGCAGGTATTGGTATGCCACAAATTTCTGCGATTGACAGCGTTGCTAACGCACTAAAAGATCAAATTCCTTTAATCGCAGATGGCGGTATCCGTTTCTCTGGCGATATGGCAAAAGCGATCGGTGCGGGTGCAAGCACAATCATGGTTGGTTCACTTCTAGCTGGTACTGAAGAAGCACCTGGCGAAGTTGAGTTTTTCCAAGGTCGTTACTACAAAGCATATCGTGGTATGGGCTCATTAGGTGCAATGGCGGGAGCAACTGGTTCTGCTGACCGTTATTTCCAAGATTCAAAAGCGGGTGCTGAGAAGTTAGTACCAGAAGGCATTGAAGGTCGTGTTCCATATAAAGGCCCAATGGGCAACATCGTTCATCAAATGATGGGTGGTTTACGTTCATCGATGGGTTATACAGGTTCAGCTGTGATTGAAGATCTTCGCCAAAATGCGAAATTTGTGAAAATTACTTCAGCGGGTATGTCTGAGTCACATGTTCACGATGTAACGATTACTAAAGAAGCTCCAAACTATCGTGTTGGTTAGAATTTGGTAACCAAAACAATGAAGAAAGCCGTCATTACACTGACGGCTTTTTGTTTTTGGTGTAAAGTAAAACTGAAGAAAAGAAATATGGCGGAATTGCCATATATGAAGTGAGCCACCGCTGAAGTGGCGTAAGAATGAGATAAGCTATGAGTTATTTTGGAACGGATGGTATTCGTGGAAAATTTGGGCAAATGCCTATTACTCCAGAGTTTGCTTTAAAACTCGGTTTTGCTGCAGGGAAGGTATTAAAACGAACGAGTCCAAAAAATAAACCGCTCGTTGTATTAGGAAAAGACACACGTTTATCTGGTTATATTTTAGAATCTGCTTTGCAGGCAGGCTTAAACGCTGCTGGCGTATATGTTCATTTACTTGGTCCATTACCAACACCAGCAATTGCACACCTTACTCGTGCTTTGCATGCACATGCAGGTATTGTTATTTCTGCATCACATAATCCATATTATGATAATGGGATTAAATTCTTCTCAAGTGAAGGCAAAAAATTACCGGATTCATTACAAGAAGAAATTAACCGCGAATTAGAAAAAGATTTATTTATTGATGACACTGCAAACTTAGGTAAAAGTGTTCGTGTAAATGATGCAAATGGTCGCTATATCGAATTTTGTAAATCTACCTTCCCTTACCACTTTGATTTAAATAATTTAAAGATTGTGTTGGACTGTGCTCATGGCGCGGCATATAGCGTTGGACCTTCAGTTTTCCGTGAGCTAGGGGCAAAAGTTGTTGCTTTATATAATGAACCAGATGGCTTAAATATTAATGAAGGCTGTGGTTCAACACATCCTGAACACTTACAAAAAGCAGTGGTTGAGCAAGAAGCAGATTTAGGTATTGCCTTTGATGGCGATGCTGACCGTGTTGTGATGGTTGATAAGTTTGGTAACTTAATTGATGGTGATCATATCTTATATATTTTGGCGACTCAGGCGCAAAATAAGCCAGCGGGTATTGTTGGTACTGTCATGAGTAATATGGCACTTGAAGTTGCATTTGAAAAAGCAAATGTTAATTTTGTTCGTGCAAAAGTCGGTGACCGTTATGTATTACAGGCTTTAGAAGAAAATGGTTGGGTGATAGGTGGCGAACCTTCTGGTCATATTCTAACTTTAGACAAGAGTACGACTGGTGATGCCATTATCGCCGCACTTCAAGTTTTAACTGTGATGGTTGAGCAAAACAAGGCTCTTCATGAATTGGTTCAAGACTTTAAATTATTCCCGCAAGTTCTTTTAAATGTACGTTTGGAACAAATGCTTGATCCATATTCTATTCCAGCATTGGTAACTGAATTTGATAAAGCAGAAGCACAGCTCAAAGGCCGTGGACGTATCTTGATTCGTAAGTCTGGAACAGAGCCTGTAATTCGTGTCATGGTTGAAGGTGACAATGAGCAAGAAGTGAATGCTTTAGCTCAGCATTTAGCAGATTCAGTTCGTTCACAAGCACAAGTCGCATAAGGTGCCATGACATGAGTGATGTCATCAAAGATCTAAGTGAATTACGCTTGAGCTATGAGCAAGGCGAGTTGTATGAGGGGCAGGTTGACTCTAACCCTCATCAGCAGTTTCTTGGTTGGTTTAACCATGCTCTAGCAGCCAATTTACATGAACCCTATGCCATGTCATTAGCAACAGCAAGTGCAAATGGCAGACCTCATGTTCGAACAGTATTGTTACGTGGGGCCACAGAAGCTGGCTATGATTTTTATACGAATTATGACAGTCAAAAAGGTATTGATTTGGCAGAAAACCCATATGCCGAATTATTATTTTACTGGCCAAGTCTAGAGCGTCAGGTGAGAGTTGGTGGTCATGTAGTTAAAATTGCTGAGCAAGAATCTACAGATTACTACCTTAAGCGACCACGTGATAGCCAAATTGCAGCACACATCAGTACTCCTCAAAGCGGTAAAATTGAAAGCCGAGAGCTGTTACAGCAACGTTTTCAAGATTTACAGCAGCAAGTTGAAACTCGTGAAGTGCTTGATAAACCAGAGTTCTGGGGAGGCTATCGTCTTCAACCAGATTATTATGAATTCTGGCAAGGGCGACCAAACCGTTTACATGACCGCTTGAGTTATGAAAAAATCGAGGGTCAATGGACGCTGCACCGACTGATGCCTTAAATGACAAAAATACAAATCAAACAAAGACCTTTATTGACACGCCCTGAACAGTTTCAGGGCGTGCCTCCGTTTATTGCCGAGATTTTGGCAAGGCGCGGAGTACAATCTGAACAGGAATTAGAATTAAAGCTTAAGAATTTACTTGCTCCTCAGCTCAAGGGATTAGAAACCGCTGTGGCATTAATAGATCAAGCCATTGATAAGCATAAAAAAATTGTTATTGTTGGGGACTATGATGCAGACGGCGCAACCAGCACAGCGTTAATGGTATTGGCGCTTCGTGATATGGGAGCACAAGTCGACTATTTAGTTCCAGACCGATTTAAATACGGTTATGGGCTTACGCCTGCAATTGCAGAGCTTGCATATCAAACTTATCAGCCCGATTTATTAATTACAGTCGATAACGGAATTTCCAGCCATGCTGGAGTTGATACAGCCCATGCTCTGGGCATGCAAGTTATTATTACAGATCATCATTTAACAACTAAAGAAACACCTCCGGCAGAAGCGGTGGTTAACCCAAATCAGTTAGGTTGTGATTTTCCAAGTAAAGCGCTTGCTGGTGTTGGTGTTGCTTTTTATGTGCTGGCCAATTTGGCTAGTTTACGTAGCAGACAAGGTAAAAGCACAACTAAAGTTACTCAATATCTAGATTTAGTCGCTTTGGGAACTTATGCGGATGTTGCTGTATTAGATTATAACAACCGCATTTTAGTGGATGCGGGCGTGAAGCGTATTCAGCAACATCAATGTCGAGTTGGAATATTGGCGTTGTTAGATATTGCTGGCAGAGAGGCGTCGTCTTTGCGTGCACAAGATCTAGGTTTTGTTTTAGGTCCGCGTATTAATGCTGCTGGGCGTATGGAGAGCATGCGTATAGGCATTGAATGTTTATTAGCAGATTCTATGGAAACTGCCTATCCAATTGCTCAGCAATTAAATCAACTCAATATAGAGCGACGCCAGATAGAAGGGGAGATGAAGCAACAAGCTTTATCTGCTTTAGATAGCTTGCAACTCTCAAAAGAAGATATTCCACAAGCTCTTGTACTCTTTGAAGAGAGTTGGCATCAAGGTGTGATTGGGATTGTAGCAGGGCGTTTAAAAGAACAGTTTCATCGACCAGCTATTGTCTTTGCACCAGATGAAGATGGTGTGCATATTAAAGGATCTGCGCGTTCAATTGATGGTGTACATATCCGAGATATGATTGAACAGGTCGCTGAACAATATCCCGAATTGGTGAGCCATTTTGGTGGACATGCGGCAGCGGCTGGTTTAACGATACGTAAAGAAAATTTTGATGCTTTTAAAACTGTTTTTACTGCCTGTGTTGCAGCTATGGAAGAATCTTTGTTTCAAGCAACGCTATGGACGGATGGGGAATTACCAGCTTCGGCTTTGCAACTAGACACATTGGACTGGATAGAGCAGCTTGGGCCATGGGGGCAAAAATTCCCTTTTCCTCAGTTTGAAGGACATTTTAAAGTTGTCGATTATCGCTGGCTTAAAGAAACACATCTAAAACTTAGATTGGCCCTTGATCAATATACTTTTGATGCGATTGCTTTTAATGCCGCTGGACGATTTGAATTTAATCCTATGCGAGATGAAGTTCATTTGGTCTATGAGATTGACCGTAATGTATTTAAGGGTAATGTAAATTTACAATTGCGTATTGTGCATTTAAACCAATAAAAAAATCCGCTCATTTGAGCGGATTTTTTTATAAACTTTTAGGTAAGATTAGAAACGGTAGCCTGCACGAACACCATAAGTGTTGTCGTTGTCACCGAAACCAATACGACCTTCAAGACTTACTTGTTGATTTAAGAATTTTTTAGCATTAATACCAAATTCATCTTTATCAGTTAAGTCGTTATTGTAGTAATCCACACCAAGACTTAAAGTTTTATCGATGTAGTAGTCACCACGAACTTTATATTCGTCTAGGTCACCAAACGCACCGAACGCTTCAAGGTTTACGTCATGTTGACCTACTTGAGTTACGTATTTAGCACGAACTGTTGGATCAGCGCCGTCTTTACCGTCTTTTTCGTCGTAACCTTTAACACCTAGCGCAAGTAATAAACCTGGAGCTGGTAAATAACCTACTTCAGCTGCATAAGTTGTTACTTTACTATCAATATTGGTGTTATCAATTTCACGCTCAGTACGGCCTACATCACCGCTAAGGTAGAAATCTGAGTTAGGAACATAGTATTCAACACCTACGCCATACTGAGTGTCTTTTGTACCGCTGTTATCGCCATAGTTGATAAGTGCGTTAACATTACTTGCACGGCTTAAGAAAGCTGCTTCAGCAAGTGGAGCGTTACGAGTTTGAACAGGATTAAAGTAATAAGTCCCGTCAACACCGAATTTACTTACGCTGCTACCGTTGTCTGGATCAAGATAATTGTAAGAACCACCAACTTCAGCTTGGTAAGCGTTTGCTGCGCCACTTACTGCGAGTGCAGATAAAAGAGCTGATGCAATTGCTAGTTTTTTCATGGAATCTCTCCCCTCTAAAAAGCGATTTATAAATGTTTTGTTACAAGTTTCAGTCTAGAGGAAAATGAGTTAGCGTCAATCTTGTGCAAGTAACCATACTGTAACTATGTGCTTTTTTTGTAAATATGTTTAACTTAAGCATTTGATTTTAAAATTTAAAATTAGAATGTTTTATTTTATTAAAATTGAGGATATTTTGTGTAGATCATAGAAAATGCTGTAAAAGTACCCAATTTTGTATGAGGATGTTACTGGTTAAACTTAAAATGAACTGAAAAATGCCCAAGGAAAATTCCCTTGAGCATTCATATTTTTAATAATAAATACTTATGGATTAGAAGCGGAATGTGCCATTAATACCAAAAGAGTTAGCATCATCAACAGTTGTATAAGTTAACCCTACTGCTACTTGCGGTGTGAAGAATTTTTGTGCACGGACACTAAAAATTGCATCAGAATCTTCTGCTGTTGAATCTGCAAAAGATGCTCCAATACTTAAAGTAGGATCAAGATAAAGATCTGCACCTAAGCGATAAGTGGTTTCGTCACCAATATAAGTTTGTCCTTCGAAATTAGTATAAAAACCTGAAATTTGAGTAACATACTTAGCACGTAAAGTTACGACAGTATCTTCGTTTTCACCTGTTACAGCTGTAGCATTTGTGATTGAAGTAATGAAGCCATATTTAGCTGCTTGTATTGGATCAAAACTTTCAGATAAATCTGTTACACCAGCAGCCAACAATAAGCCATCTGTTGGTAGGAAACCGACCTCTACAGCATAACCATTACCATTATCATCAACCGAACCAAAATCTTCTACAGTAACTTCTCGTTTTGTTCGGTTAAATGCCCCAGATAAGTAGAGTGGGGTATTGGGAATAAAGTATTCACCTGTAATGCCTACAGAATTATATTCAAGTTTTCCAGAATCTTCATCATCTTCCAATTTGCTATAGGCATAGCCTAGACCAATATTTGAAGCTTTATTTAAAAAAGCAGCTTCAGCTAAAGGGAAAGTTTTTGCTTCTACTGGATTAAAATAATATTTGCCATTAATACCGAAGCTATTATTTTCTCCCCCATCCATATCTGTAAATTCATACAT
>NZ_JRVL01000011.1:0-20668 GCF_054823985.1 Acinetobacter sp. GN11
AATAAATATGTATGTTGGGAGAACATACAATGATGAGTCATGAGAATTTATCTAAAACCTTGAGTAAGGTTCCAGAAGTCACCTTATTATTCTGGATCATTAAAATTGCAGCTACAACGCTAGGTGAAACTGCTGGAGATGCGTTATCTATGTCCCTAAATTTGGGATATATCATTAGTACGGCAATTTTTGCTGTGATCTTTGCAGTATTTGTCGGGCTACAAATTAAAGCTAAAAACTATAATTCATTTTTTTACTGGGCGACGATCATTGCCACTACGACGTTAGGTACGACAATTGCCGATTTCGTTGATCGAACCTTAGGTGTGGGCTATGCAGGAGGGAGCTTAATATTACTTATTTTATTAGGCCTATCTCTGTTTGTTTGGTATTTAAGTTGTGGCACAATTTCGGTAAAAAGTATCCAATCTGCAAAAAGTGAAGCCTTCTATTGGTTAACAATCATGTTTTCTCAAACATTAGGGACAGCTTTAGGAGATTGGACAGCTGATACTCAAGGATTGGGATATACCAGCGCTGCTTTAATTTTTGGCACTTTATTATTGGTATTAGCAATCTGCTATTTTTATACCAAAATTTCAAGAACCTTATTATTTTGGTTGGCCTTTGTTCTCACCAGACCTCTAGGTGCAGTATTGGGAGATTTCCTTGATAAACCTATCGCACATGGTGGATTAGAGTTAAGCAGATTTAGCGCGTCTTTTGTTTTATTAGCTTTTATTGTTGTCTGTTTAGTGATTTTTAAACCTAAAGCAGCTCAGTCTTCTCATTAAATTAACTCCTCATTAAAAACCACATGATTCTCTTGAGTGATGTGGTTTTTTTATTTGAGAGTAGGCATTTTTAAGAGACTTTACGGGTTATCCACCAAAATAATAAGGCCAGAAGGCTAACACCTGCACCGAGTGCACACACGCCAAACCATCCAGCATAGGCGTAAGTGGCTGTTGTACTGATTGCACCTAATCCACTACCGATTGCATAAAACAGCATGTATAGGCCGACAAGCCTGCTATGCGCTTCTGGACGAGTGCGAAAAATCATACTCTGGTTGGTCACATGTAGGGCTTGTCCGCTCAAGTCTAGCAATACGATGCCAATCACGAGTGCCCACAGTGAATAAGCCATGAGTGAGAGTGGTCCCCAAGCAAGCAGTAATATTACGAGTGCTACTAAGCTTGTACGCTGAGCATATCCGCGGTCGGCCCAATAACCCGCACGTGCGGCAGCCAGAGCACCCACGACTCCAACGAGTCCAAAAGACCCAATAATCGTATGGGAAAAACTGTAAGGCGGTTCACTCAACGGTAGTACCAATGTACTCCAGAAAATATTAAATGCCGCAAACATAAGTAAAGCTAACACACCGCGCACTTGTAGCACTTTTTCTTGGCGAAGCAGTTTCAACATAGAAGCCATAAGTTGCGAGTAGCGCATGGTAACGGGCTGAACCTTTAAATGAGGCAGACGTTTCCAAAGTGGTAATGCAATCATGAGCATGATGATGGCTGCACAAAAGTACACGCCACGCCATCCAGCTAAATCGCTAATTCCCCCTGAAAATACTCGGGCAAGCAATAAACCAATGAACACACCACTTTGTGCAGTACCAACCACATGTCCTTGCTCATGTGGGAGAGCAGCACTCGCAGCATAAGCAATAAGCCCTTGAGTCATGGCTGTGCCGAGTAAACCCACAGCAAGCATGCCTGCTAAAAGAACAATTGTAGAGTGAGCAAAGGCAACCACGAGTAATGTCGAGATCAAAGCTAGTAATTGGATAGCCATTAATCGGCGCCGATTTACAA
The DNA here is from genome assembly GCF_054823985.1 of Acinetobacter sp. GN11. Lineage (NCBI taxonomy): Bacteria > Pseudomonadati > Pseudomonadota > Gammaproteobacteria > Moraxellales > Moraxellaceae > Acinetobacter > Acinetobacter sp. GN11. Next base: position 1,830 of record NZ_JRVL01000011.1, read on the forward strand.
GATCACCCAACGGTACTAAAAACACGAGGGCAAGGGCACAACCTATTTGAGTGGCTGTAACCACACTACCAATGGCAGCATGACTAACGTTAAAGTCATGGGCCAATATGTCGAGTAAAGGCTGTGCATAATAGACATTTGCTACGCTTGCACCACTTGCTATAGCAAACAGCAATATTAAGCCATGAGGCATGCTTGAAAGCGGGTTATCGCTTTCTGTGGGTGAGGTTGAAGATGCAAGAGAAGCTTTCATGGTCTAAATCCATTTAATCTAGTTTTAAAATGAAACTAGTTGAATGTTAAGCCTGCTAGTTTTAAAATGCAACTAGATAACTTATTACTGATGATTGGTAAGGAAACTCGATGAAGAACTCTACATTGTTAAAAGATGAGCCTTGTCCTGTTGCACGTTGCGTCAATCTCATTGGAGACCGTTGGTCGCTGCTCATTGTGCGTGATGCTTTTGATGGAATGCGCCGTTTTGGAGATTTCCAACGGAGCTTAGGTGTTGCGCGAAATATTCTTTCTGATCGACTAAAAAAATTAGTAGATGCTGGTGTTCTTGAAATGCAAGATGCTTCCGATGGCACGGCTTATCAAGAATACGTATTGACCGCTAAAGGGGAGAGTTTATTCCCAGTCGTTGTAGCTTTACGACAATGGGGAGAGCAAAACCTATTTGAAAGTGGTGAGCGCCATTCTCTGTTAATTGATAAAAATACAGGTCAGCAAATTCCATTTATGGCACCAGTCGCGGCAGATGGAACAGTGCTGAAAGCTTCTAATACCCAAGTGCAAAAGGTGAAATAAAATAAGAGAAAACAAAAATAACCGTTTTTAACTTAAATTTAAGCAGATTAGTTGGTACCCTTGCGCGTCAAATTAAGGTGAGATTATGAGATTTATATTCCTCTTTATCAGCGCAATTTCAATTCAATGTTATGCAGCATCGGAAGCTATGGAACTTCATTACTGTGAAACTGTGAAGAAAGCAGCGAGTGGGGTGATGGATGCAAGACAACATGAAGTGCCAGCTCAAGAGTTACACGACATAGCCAATCATCTTGAAGAGCAACAAGCCAAACAACTTTATCAAGAGCTTATCAAATCTGCATATTCTTCAAAGCTATTTGAAGACCCTCTCATTAAGTCAAAAGCTGTCGAAAACTTTCAAACCACTTGGCATGAACAATGTTTGGCAAAAGAATTAGCTAAAAATATTTGAGAGTTAGTTAGAAAGAGCTAACTAACTGATACTAAAAACCACCTAATTTTTTAAGCTAGATGTTTTTTATTTTAGAGTGGGAAATGAGATCGGAATCATGATTATAACCTTGGCAAGGTTGTAATAAATTATAAATAACAAAAGGTTATGATTTTATAGTGCCGAAGTGGTATCGAATAATTTTTTACAATTAAATTGAGCTACAATAGCGTCAATTGAGAATAATCTTTTTCCTAAGCCCTTTATGAAAAACTTAACAAATTTATTAGCCATTTCGCTATTTTCTTTTTTTGGTTGTTTATCGATTTCTATAATTATAAAGCATTATTTTAATATAGATGGAGATTATCTTTCTGCTTTTTCTACTATTGTAGCAGCCATAGTTGCTTTTCATCTTTTTACAGATTGGAAAGTGGAGCATAAAATTAAGTTGATGGAGCAGTATCAGAACAATCTTAAAGTTAAATCATCAGATTTATTAATGACATCTTATAAAGCATCAGAACAACTTTCATTAATAGTTGGGTCAAAAGTTGAAGATGGTTACCACCATTTTCATAATGCAATTCGGGAGACTCAGGCCTTTCAAGTTATAGTTAAAAATATTCATCAGGAAATTAGTGGATATATTTTATTGCTATCACATTTGGAAAAAACGAATTTAGTGCAAAAAAATATTGAAGATTGTGAATTCTTTTCTGAAAAACTAAGAGTGATAGATAGAGAAGTTTTGAATAAATTGTATGAAAATAAAAATGGTATAGATATAAATTCGATTACTACCGAGGATTATTATTACTGGAACAAAGTATTGCGTGAATTTGACTATTTGGTTACGTATCAAATACAATAATTTTATATTAATTATCTGAATTCATTGAAATACAGGTGCAATGAGCGCCTTTCTAATTTCTACGTCTCAATTGCCTTGCAGCTTTTTCAGCATTCATATTTTCTAAAATTGGCATCACATCATTTGGATCATAAAGGTGTTTGCCATCTCTACCTTTATTGAATGATCCACAATGGTTTTACGAGATAAATTAAATCTTTCCATTAGCCAAGCTGCTGTAACTGGAATGGCTGCTATAGCTAAATAACTAAAACGTCTTTTAATAATAAAAGTTATTTTATGTAATAATGAAAATGTAATGATTAAAATAGTTGGAAATGGGAAAGGTATAATACAAATGAATAAATTAATGCTTGCTTTATTGGTATTATTTTGTGGGGTTGCTCATGCGGAGTGCAAGACTGCTAATGTATATTCTGATATAGAGTGTTATGAGAAACAGTTAAAGACTGATAAAGCTAATATGAATAAAATTTACAATAAATTAGCTTCAAACTTGGATAGTGAAGGGAAGGCCAGTTTGGAAAATTCCCAAAAAGCTTGGCTTGATTATCGCACAAAACAATGTTCTGGATTAATGGGGTATTATGGATCTCAAGCAATGGGGGCTGGTTCACATTTAATTATTTTAAGTTGTGAAGCCGATAAAACAAAAGAACGCCTTAATGAGCTTAAAAGTTTGGATCTTTAAAGTAGCTTCAAAAAATAGGAATTAACTCTGTGAATAAAATCTTAATAATGTTAACTATGTTTATTTCAGTTCAAACTTTTGCTCATGAAAACCCAGATAGAATGGGGCAATGCTTTGTGGTTGATGGAAATAATCTTACTAAACCTTGTATTATTTCTTCTGGTGGTGGTACTGGAGGATTGTATACAGCTTTAAGAATTGGCAAGCAAAACTTTTTAATTGAAGAATCTACTATGGATTCAGATAGTGATGAACGTCCAGTATTCATGGGTAAAGATGATGATCATATGGTGGATGCAGTTAATTATTATCGGGATGGTACAACCAAAAAATTGATTAAAAATTATAAAGATGATTCATGGTCATGTTATAGCCAAATTAAAGGCAAGCTAGACGCTTGTTACCGAATTCGTTAATTTTTTCTGACTTTAAAACTATTTTGGTATTTCTTAAAAACTTGAGTAAGAGGGCTTATGAATAAAATTTTAGTATTATCCCTTTTTATATTTTTAGCAGGTTGTAGCGATAAAGATCCAAACAGTAAGCCTATATATGGCAAGGATTATGGATTGCCTGCTAATTGTAGGGCTTATATTCAAGTTGCTATAAATCAGTGGAAAAAAGGAACATACGATACTGAAACTACAATGGATGCTATTGAGCGAAATTGTGGTGAAAATGGGGAGCTTTGGAACTACAAGCCCAAATAAAGCACCCTAAGATACTTTAGAGCTAATTTACTGTTACTTGTTTTGTAATTGAGAAGCAATAAAAAACCACCTAATTCTTTCGAATTAAGTGGTTTTTAAATTTTGGAGCGGGAAACGAGACTCGAACTCGCGACCCCAACCTTGGCAAGGTTATGCTCTACCAACTGAGCTATTCCCGCAATGTGAGCACATTATAGAGTGTTTCACTAAAGTGTCAACACTCTTGTGATTTAATTGAACATTTAATCAGCACGACGCCAAACTGTACCTTGACGCGTATCTTCTAATACAACACCTTGGTCGAGTAAAGACTGACGAATACCATCTGCTTTAGCAAAGTCTTTTGCTTTTTTCGCATCAACACGTTGTTGAATAAAATCTTCAATTTCAGCATCAGACAAAGTAAGCGCTTCTTGTCCAATATCTGATTTTAAGAAATCATCTACATTGTGTTGTACCAAACCTAAAATGTTGGTGAGGTGACGTAATGTCGAATAAAGAACAGTCGCTTGGTCAGCTTGCTCTTCTTTTACAGCACGGTTTAACTCTTTGTTCAGTTCAAACAATACAGCCATTGCTTCGGCTGTGTTGAAGTCATCACACATCGCATTGTTAAAGCGTTCAATAAAGTTTTGATCAAGTGTCTCAGTTGTCTTTTGACCATACGTTTGTTGGTAAGCTTTAAATGAATGATAGAAGCGAGTTAAAGAAGTTTTTGCTTCTTTCAATGCAACATCAGAGAAGTTCACAGGACTACGATAATGTGAAGACACAATAAAGTAGCGAATCACTTCAGGGTGAAATTTCTCCATAACGTCACGAATAGTAAAGAAGTTGCCTAAAGACTTAGACATCTTTTCACCATCAACGTTAATGAAGCCAACATGCATCCAGTAGTTTACATATTGTTCACCAGTTGATGCTTCACTTTGCGCAATTTCATTTTCATGGTGTGGGAACATTAAATCTGAACCACCACCATGAATGTCAAAGTGATTGCCTAGGCAGCAAGTCGACATTGCAGAACATTCAATGTGCCAACCCGGACGCCCATTGCCCCAAGGAGATGCCCAAGATGGTTCGTTTTCTTTGGCATGTTTCCAAAGTACAAAGTCAAACGGGTGTTTCTTTTCAACTTCTACGTCAACACGCTCACTTGCGCCAGCTTGCATGTCATCAAGCTTACGGCCAGAGAGGCGACCATATTTCTCAAATTTGGTAACTTCAAAATATACATCACCGTTTGCAGCAGGGTAAGCAGAGCCTTTATTGACCAGATTGCCAATCATGTTTTGCATCTGATCGATATATTCAGTCGCTTTAGGTGCTTCATCAGGTGCAGCACAGCCTAAGTTAGCTGCATCTTCATTCATTGCATCAATGAAACGAGTAGTGAGCTGCTGAATGGTTTCACCATTTTCATTCGCGCGTTTAATAATTTTGTCGTCAATGTCGGTAATGTTGCGAATATAGCGAACATTCCAGCCTTGACTACGTAAGAAACGAATAATGTAGTCAAATGCAACCATAACTCGAGCATGCCCGATATGACAGTAATCGTAAACGGTCATACCGCAGACGTACATATCGATGTGACCTTCTTTGCGAGGTACAAATTCAACTTTTTTTCGTTGCTCAGAGTTATATAAAACAAACGGTTGCATAAGGGTTTTCAAACACTCAACAAAAACAGTGTTACATCATAACTGATGCATCATTTTTCACAAAGGTTTATGCAAGAATTTTATAAGCTTGTGAAATCTTATACATTTAAAAACGTGTAGATGATTGAGTTATGTTAGAATGCCCCCAAATCTTTTGATTAAAATCACCGATCTTTACAAGAGATCAGATCAATTATTTTGAGTCAAACTCGTATGCCCAATCCTACAGATTTTCAAAGCAGCGCATTAGCAACCTTGCGTATTGAGCAGCAAGCCCTAGATGTGTTAGCAACACAAATTAATGACAGTTTTAATCAGGCTTGTGAAATATTGTTACAGTGTAAAGGCCGTGTTGTGATTACTGGCATGGGTAAGTCAGGGCATATTGGCCGTAAAATGGCTGCGACTTTTGCTTCAACTGGTACACCATCTTTCTTTATGCATCCGGGCGAAGCTGGGCATGGCGATTTGGGAATGCTGGTTCGTGGTGACGTTTTAATTGCGATTTCCAACTCTGGAAAAAGTGATGAAATCATGATGTTGATGCCACTCATCAAACATCTTGGTGTACCTCTTATTACCATTAGCCGTACTGATAAAGGGCCAATGCCTCAAAATGCCGACATCGCTTTAACTTTAGGTGAGTCTGATGAAGCATGCCCACTAGGATTAGCTCCGACATCGAGCACAACAGCGACCTTAGTGTTGGGTGATGCACTGGCTGTTGCTTTACTTGAAGCGCGTGGTTTTACTGCAGATGATTTTGCTCGTTCGCATCCTGCTGGAGCATTGGGTAAGCGCTTACTTTTACATGTAAAACACCTGATGCATACAGGCGATGAATTACCAAAAGTTTCACCAGATACGCCAATGAATCAAGTGCTTTACGAAATTTCTAATAAACGTTTAGGCTTGACGACCATTGTTGATGAACAAGAACATTTGCTGGGCATTTTCACCGATGGTGACTTGCGTCGTTTAATTGATAAACAGCAAGGTTTTGATGTGAATTTACCTGTTTCTGAAGTAATGACAAAAAAACCGTCAACTATTTCTCAAGAAGCACGTGCGGTAGAAGCTCTACAACAGCTTAACCTGAAAAAAATTAGTCAATTTGTTGTGGTGGATGACCAAAATAAAGTGATTGGTGTAATTAGTATGCATGACCTTATTCACGCAGGGGTAAATTAATCAATGGCATCTTATGCATTGTTAGAACAAGCACGTCACTTACAGGCATTGGTTCTGGATGTCGATGGTATTTTGAGTGATGGTTTTGTAACTTTAACCAATAGTGGCGATGAGATTAAATCATTCGATATTCGTGATGGTTTAGGCATGAAACTTGTGCAGCAAGCTGGCATGAAAGTCATCATTATTACAGGTCGAAAAAGTAATATTGTTGAAAAGCGTATGTCTGATTTAGGCGTAGACCTCGTTTTTCAAGGTCGTGAAGACAAAGGTTCTGCGTTACGTGAAGCTTGTGCACAGTTTAATATTTTGCCTTCCGATTGCTTGTATATGGGCGATGACTGGCCTGATTTATCTGCTTTTGCAATCGCAGGAATGAGTGTGACTGTGCCAAATGGTCATGAAGAAGTGCGTCGTCGTGCGCATTTGGTTACCCAGTCAATGGGCGGACGTGGTGCTGTACGTGAAGTCTGTGATATGTTGCTGATCGCAAAAGGCATTTACCAAGAACTTCTTGAAAAATATCTTGCAGTCCCGCATTAATAATAAGATTACTTAAAAAGGTAGGCTATTCCTGCTCATGGATACCAGAGTTTTATCTATTGTTGCTGTAGTTATTGCTGCTATAAGTGGTGGTTATTACTACTATAGTGGCAAAGCAAAAAAACTAGACATTGGTTCTGCGAAGAATATGACATATTCGGCGCAGGGCGTCCATTTGACTCAAACTGATGATCAAGGCAATTTGTATATTCGTGCTGAAGTTCGTCAGCTTGAACAGGATATGCAACAAAAAACATCAAAGTTGGATCAACTTAATGCCTCTATGTATAAAGATGGCAAGGTTGATGCGACGTTCTTTGCGAAACAAGCAAATGGCTATGATGATAATCGTAAAGTTATATTATCGGGTGATGTGGTCGCAACTAAACTTGCTCCACAAGGGAAGATTGAATTCAAAACCGATGAGTTAACTGGTTATCCAAAAACCAGAGAGATTGAAACGGATCATCAAGTGATTGTACAGTCTCCACAAGCCGACTTTGTCAGCAAAGGATTAAAAGCCAATTTGAATAACGGTCAGTACGAATTTTTTAATATTCGAGGAAAGTATGCACCAAAGTCTTAATTTAAAACGTTCTTCAGCTTTCCTAAAACAAGCTGCGATCATTACATTCGTTGCTTTATCATCAGCTTCGACTTTTGCGTTGCCGTCTGACCGTAGTCAACAAATTTCACTCGTGGCAGACCGTGCAACTTATAACGAAAAAACTGGTTTGACGACATACACCGGCAATGTCGTGATTGAGCAAGGCACGATGAAGCTTCAAGCTGATTCTATTGTTGCTACGCTAAACTCTAAGCGTGAAATCCAAACCATTACGGCTAAGGGTAGACCGGCTAAGTTTCAGCAACAAATAAGTTCTGATAAAGGCGTGGCACGTGGTGAAGGACAAACCATTGTTTATAATGCAGATTCAGGCATTATTACATTGAATGGGGGTGCATATTTATATCAAGATGGTTCTAGTATTCGTGGTAACTCATTGAAATATAGTATGAACAAAGGTGATGTTGAAGCTCAAGGCTCATCGTCAAATCGTGTGCAAATTATTATTCCACCATCAAGTTCAAAAACCTTTCCAGGAGCGCGTGACTAATGCAACAAGCTCTTCAACAACCCCAAACTTTGTGTATTAAGCACTTAGGAAAAAACTATAGTAAGCGTTGGGTCGTCAAAGACGTATCTTTTAGTATGCAAAGTGGACAGATTGTTGGTTTACTTGGCCCTAACGGTGCAGGAAAAACAACAAGCTTCTATATGGTTGTAGGGCTAGTGCGTATGGACAAAGGTGAAATTCACCTTGATGATCTTGATATGTCCGATTTGGCAATGCATGAACGGGCACGTAAGGGTATTGGATATCTTCCGCAAGAGGCTTCTATTTTTAGAAAGCTGACCATTGCTGAAAATATTATGTCCATTTTAGAAACACGCAAAGACTTGAATAAGCAACAACGCCAGCAACGTCTGACTGAATTATTAAATGACTTTAAAATTAGTCATATTAAAGATTCATTAGGAATGAGTGTGTCTGGTGGTGAACGCCGCCGTGCTGAAATTGCACGTGCATTGGCTGCTGACCCTAAATTTATGTTGCTTGATGAACCATTTGCCGGCGTTGACCCAATCTCGGTTGGAGATATTAAAGATATTATCCAGACTTTGAAAGATCGTGGTATCGGTGTACTCATTACTGACCATAACGTACGTGAAACTTTGGCAATTTGTGAACGTGCATATATTGTGAGTGAAGGAGCTGTAATTGCAGAAGGCACACCACAAGAAATTCTGGATAACGAGCAAGTTCGTAAAGTCTACTTAGGTGACGATTTTACAGTTTAAATAACAAAGTTAATCTATTTGTCTAAAAAGAGGTCAATGCCTCTTTTTGGTTTTTTTATATTTAGTTTTTAAAAACAATGATTTAGATTGTTCAATTAATAGAACTATAATGTGTGAATTATTCCTGCAATTATGCTTCTTTATGCAAAAAAATATGTAGAATGTAAAAGCTTTTAAACGATAACAAACAAGATCAACAAGACAAGCATGATTGGATATAACCAGAGAAGAGTAACAAGGACATGTAAAAAGCCGGCTTTCCTGAAAGGGTTGATGCTTTTAACTTCATTGCATGTACCTATGGTGATATATGCTGCTAAACCAAGTGAGCAATATCACACTTTAAAAGACAACTTATCACAACTTTTTGCCCCAAAAAGTAGTGATGAATTTAAAGTTGCCAAGATGCAAGAGCTGAGTAATTTTAAGTTAGATCAATCTAGAGTTAAGGAGTTTCCGACTGTTCAACTCAATGATAGATCGGCTGGATCTTATTCAAATTTGCCATCAAGGCAAATGACTTTGCAGGAAGCGGTGAAAATCGCAATCCAGCGCAACCCTGATATTTCTCAAGCCATTTCTACTTTAGCTGGCCAAAACGCAGGTATTGATTATGCCAAAGCTGGTTATTATCCACAGCTTTCAGGCGGTATCACTACAGGTGACTTGAGTAGTGGTGAGCGTGGTAGGCAATTGTTGACCTTAAATGCGACTCAGATGCTCTATGATTTTGGTAAAGTTAAATCAGGTGTAGATGTTGAGCAAGCCAAGGTTCAGGTTGAACAGGCCAATGTGCTTGTCAGCATTGATGATATTGCACTTGATGTTGCGCAGTCGATTGTCAACATTCAGCGCTATCTTCAATTAAATAAAATTGCCGAACAGCAAATTGCGGGTATCCAGCGTATTCAGGAAATTGCCAATTTACGTGCAAATGCTGGTATTAGCAGTCAGGCTGACCCGATTCAAGCTCAGTCTTATTTACAAGCTGCCCAGTCTGGTTTGATTGCACAGCAATCATTATTACGTCAGTACCAACAACATTTAAGAACATTATTGGGTGCAGATGTCTCGCGAACAGGTTGGATTATTTCAGATGATTTGGTGAAACAGTCTGATTTATATGGCGAACCTGAGTTTAATACCATTCCAAAAATGATTGCAGCTCAAGCCAGTGTTGAAGTGGCTAAAGCCCAAAAGGAACAGACGCGTTTAACACGTTATCCAACGTTATCGGTTAAAGGTTCCTTAAGTCAGGCCATTAATGGCAGAAACCCAAACAATGATAAAGATGACGGTCTATATAGTTCAGTCATGCTTGAAGCAAGTAGTCAGTTTTATCAAGGTGGGGCCGTTTCTTCTCAGGTAAAAATGGCAAGCTATGCAGAAGAAGCTGCAAAGTCTAAAGTCAATTCAGTTTATATGGATGTTCTGGATCAGATAAGAACGAGCCGTGAGCAAATTGAAAATAAACAACGTCAAATGTTGGTTTTAGCAAATCGCCAAGCCACTACAGTTCGTACACGTGAACTTTACCAAGAGCAGTACAAACTCGGTACACGTTCATTGGTTGATTTATTGAATGCAGAACAGGCCATTCATAGTGCTAATTCAGAACTTGAGTCGGCACGTTATGATATCTACAACAGTATTGTTCAGTACATTTCGGCAACAGGACGTTCCCGCCAAGCTTATGACTTAAATAATATTTCAATTCAGGGGTTCGAAGTACAACCATGATGACAAAAATAAACTACCAGCCCTGGTTACAGTCGGTCTTAACGATTGCTAAACATTATCGAATTGAGCCTTCAGAAGAAAGAATCCGTTTACAGCTTGACTGGAATCAGAATCAAAACCTTGATGATGTTTTACAGCTCATTACACGTCAGGTTGGACTGAATTTACGTAAAGTACCGTTTTCCTTAGACGTGCTGAACCCGTGGCGCCTACCTGTTATGGTCGAGTTTAACGACGGGCAGGTCGGTGTTATTGATAAAGCAGATACACAAGGGAATGTCAGTATTCAGTTAAGTGGAGACCATGGTCTTTCCCAAAATTTAAGCTTAGATGTCTTAAAAAATACGATTAAGAATGTCTATATCTTGCGTCCTGAAAGTTCTATTCCCGATGCACGTATTGACGAATATATCAAACCGTATGAAGCAAGTTGGTTCTGGTCAATTGTTCTAAGAGACTGGAAGCGCTACGTTGATATTATGTTTGCCTCACTCATTGCCAATATTTTGGCATTGGCGACTATTATTTTCTCAATGCAAGTCTATGACCGCGTTGTTCCATCACAGTCTGTTCCAACCTTATGGGTATTGGCAGGCGGTGTACTCATTGCAGCGCTTTTCGAATTTACCTTACGTATATCACGGGTATATTTATCCGATATTATTGGAAAACGTGCGGACTTACGTGTTTCTGACCGTGTATTTGGTCATGCATTAAGAATCAAAAATAAAGACCGTTCAAAGTCTACAGGTAGTTTTATTTCCCAGATTCGTGAGCTCGAAGGTGTTCGTGAACTGGTGACTTCAACCACCATTAGTGCAATTGCTGATTTTCCATTCTTTTTCTTGTTCCTCACGATCTTTGCGATTATTGGCGGGAAGTTGTTCTGGGTGATGTTGCTGGTTGTACCACTTATGATTTTGCCGGGTGTTCTGGTGCAGAAGAAGCTAGCGCAACTCGCACAAGAGGGTATGAGAGAATCTTCAATCCGTAATGCAATTCTTGTTGAAGCAGTGCAGGGCATTGAAGACATCAAGCTATTACGTGCTGAATCGCGTTTCCAAAACCAGTGGAACCACATGAATGAGGTTTCAGCCGATATTGCGATGAGACAGCGTAAAATCGTTGGTACCTTAATGGCATGGACTCAAATGCTTCAAGGTTTGACCTATGCGATTGTGGTTTTGGTGGGATGTTTTGCCGTAATGGATGGTGAAATGACGACAGGTGCATTAGTTGCCTGTTCAATTTTATCTTCACGAATGTTAGGGCCAATTGCACAAATTACAGGTGTTCTAGGACGTTTACAGCAAGCAAAAGTTGCAAAACAAAGCCTAGATGAACTCATGCAACGTCCGATTGATCAGGCTGACCGTTCACATCTGGTACACAAAGCTGCTTTAAATGGCGATTACGAGTTAAAAAATGTCTTGTTCCAATATGGCGAAGAAGACCCGAAACCAAGTTTGGCAATCCGTCATTTAAAAATTCGTGCTGGTGAAAAAATTGCAATTTTGGGGCGTAATGGTGCAGGTAAGTCAACACTGCTTCAGCTGTTGTCAGGCATGCAAGTTCCAACTCAAGGTGCTGTGCATTTAGATGGTCTGGATCTATCTTTAATTGACCCATCTGATGTACGTCGTGATATGGGTTTACTCAACCAGAATGCGCATATTTTCTACGGTACGATTCGTGAGAACCTTACTTTGGGTGCACCGCTTGCAACGGATGAAGATATTCTTCGGGCTTTAGTGGTGACAGGTGCATTACCTTTTGTTCAAGAGAAAAAAGAAGGACTAGATCACCTGATTTTAGAAGGTGGTGTTGGTTTCTCTGGTGGTCAGAAACAAGCATTGTTATTGGCCCGTTTATTGATTCGTCAACCTAATATTTTATTGCTAGATGAACCAACTGCATCCATTGATGATGTGGCAGAGAAACAACTGATTGATCATTTAAAAGGATGGCTGGCACATCGGACCTTGGTCGTTGCGACCCACCGCCGAGCTGTTTTAGAACTGGTGGACCGTATTATTGTCGTGAACGATGGCAAAATCGTAATGGATGGTCCAAGAGATCAGGTCCTTAATCAATCAACAGCCCAACAAAAACAAGTGCAAGGGGGTAATTCATGAGCGAACCACAACAAGAACAAGAACTCACCCGTTCAATGAATGTCTCTTATACCGAACCACCATTACCACGTGCCAGCTTAGTGATCTGGATTGTGGGAATTGGTTTAGTTATTTTCTTTATCTGGGCATGGGTATTTAAACTTGAAGAAGTTTCTACCGGTACGGGTAAAGTGATTCCATCATCTAAAGAACAGGTCATCCAGTCTTTGGAAGGTGGTATTTTAACCAAGCTAAATGTACAAGAAGGTGACATTGTTCAAAAGGGCGAAATTCTTGCGCAATTAGATCCAACTCGTTTTGCATCTAATGTCGGTGAATCACGATCTTTACTTACTTCTGCTCAAGCAACAGCAGCGCGTTTGCGTGCGGAAGTAAATGGTACACCATTGGTTTTTCCAGAAATTGTAATGAAACAACCAAAACTTGTACAAGAAGAAACAGCACTATATCGCTCACGTCGGGCTGATCTTGAGCAAACACTTTCGGGTTTAAAACAGGCTTTGCAACTGGTACAACAAGAACTGGCAATGACAGAGCCGTTGGTTGCTAAAGGTGCGGCAAGTGAAGTTGAAGTTTTACGTTTACGTCGTGAAGCAAACGACCTTAGAAACAAAATGAATGATGCGCAAAACCAGTATTATGTTAAGGCTCGTGAAGAGTTGTCGAAAGCCAATACGGATAGTGAAACGCAACAACAAATTGTACTGGGTCGTAGTGATAGTTTAGATCGTGCAGTGTTTAAAGCACCTGTACGTGGTGTTGTAAAAGAAATTGCAGTCACAACCCATGGTGGTGTTATTCCCCAAAACGGTAAATTGATGACGATTGTACCGATTGATGAGCAGCTGCTTATTGAAGCGCGTATTTTGCCGCGTGACATTGCATTTATTCGTCCGGGGCAAGAAGCACTGGTTAAGATTACTGCCTATGACTACTCAATTTATGGTGGTTTAAAAGGTAAGGTTACAGTTATTTCACCAGATACAATTCGTGATGAAGTGAAACAAGACCAATTCTATTATCGTGTTTATATCCGCACTGATTCCGATAAACTTTATAATAAAGATGGTAAAGCATTCGGAATTACACCAGGTATGGTGGCAACAGTAGATATTCGTACTGGTCAAAAAACTGTACTCGATTACTTACTTAAACCATTTAATAAAGCCAAAGAAGCGTTACGAGAAAGATAATAAAAAAAGCCCCGAGATTCGGGGCTTTTTTATGGGTTTGATTCTATTAAATTCACGTTATAATTTGATTTTTATTATGCTTTATTTAATTCATGGCTTTTACCATTGCATTACCCGTTACGTTTGAAGAAGAAATTAAAAAAAGTAGATTTCAGGCTATTGCTGTACCCGTAGAAAATGAACAGCAAGTTAAAGAATTTTTAGAACAAAACAAAGATATCTCTACAACTCACCAATGCTGGGCATGGAAAATTGGCCATAACGTTCGCTTTAACGATGATGGTGAGCCGTCGGGAACAGCAGGACGTCCAATCTTGGCAACCATTGAAGGGAATGACCTGACGAATATTATTGTGATGGTTAACCGCTGGTATGGTGGAATAAAACTTGGAACAGGCGGCCTTGTACGAGCTTATGGTGGCTGCGCTGGGCAATGTTTGCTTTTGGCTGACCGTATTGAACTGATCGCAAAGAAGACGATTCATTTTTCCTGCCATTTTAATGAGTGGGCCATATTTCAATATGAGCTGACTCAGCAACAAATTGAATATCAGGAAGCCTATACTGCAACAGGTGTAGATATCGAAGCAAGACTACAAATACATCAAATTGAACCACTTGCCTTAAAACTCAGAGACGTAACGCGTGGTCGTGAAGAGTTAAAAATTGAAGAGGAATTAACGGATGACTGATTCCTTACTGAAATATCGTGAGCAACATAAGCACCGCTTAAACTACATGCCATGGTTATATTGGACTTTAAAACCTAAACATCGTGCTTGGGCTGAAGAATGGCAAAAAGAATATCAAGCTTATTTGATGGACATGGAAACCGTTGAGATTGGTGAAAACTGTTTTATTTCACCCTTAGCTCATATTTTTGCTGAGCCGGGACGCAAAATTATTATTGGTAATAATTGTTTTGTTGCCGCAGATTGCAGTTTGCATGGACCCCTTGAAATTGGTAATGAAGTCGCGATAAATCATCATTGTATTTTAGATGGGGGACGAACCGGCATAAAGTTGCATGATCAGGTTCGTATTGCTGCGTATTGCCACTTATATGCGTTTGATCATGGTATGCAATTAGATCGTCCACTTTACCAGCAACCTGTCACTTCTAAAGGAATTGAAATTGAACAGGACGTTTGGTTAGGTGCACATGTGGGTATTAAAGATGGTATTAAAATCGGTAAACATGCTGTAGTCGGCATGAATAGTATGGTGACCAAAGATGTGGAACCGTACCATATTGTCGGTGGTAACCCTGCAAAATTTATTCGCTTAAGAGAATAATGCAGTCTCAAGAATGTAATAAAATGTTTGATCTTTAAACAAAAAAGTTGATTTTTATACATAAACCTTAACATACCAATTTTTATCTATGTTAAGTTAAAGCTAAGTTTTAAGAATAATCTCCAAGGCAATAGACCTGAAGAAGAGAGGCTAACATGAACCGTGTTATTGCGTGTATTGACTCATCACCGTGTATTAATGCTATTGCCGATGCAGCAGCATGGGTTGCTAAAGCAACCGGACGAGAACTTGTATTATTACAAATTCTAGACTATTACCCAGCCAGTTATCATCTTGGTGAAATTAGTGGGGTAATTGGCTTTGAAAGCAATGCAATGCTGCTAAAAGAGTTAGCTGAGCTGGAACAAAAACAAAGTGAACTCGCTTTAGACTATAGCAATAATTTACTCCGTCATATTTCTGATCTTATTAAAGAAAAACACGATATTACGTGTTCAAAAATTCAAGAAAAAGGTGATTTTTTAGAGCAAAGTTTTAATCTCTTGCATGAAAATGACATTGTAATTTTAGGTCGAGTCGGTGAAAGAGCGGCCGAAAAACATAAACCAATTGGTAGCAATGTTGAAAACTTTATTCGTGGAGCCAACTGTACTGTTTTGACCATTGGTGAAAACTTTAAAATACCAACCCGTTTTATCTTCGCCTATGAATATTCACCAACTTGCCAAAAAATGATGCGCCGTATTGCGCAAAGTGATTTATTGCGAACACTGCAATGTCATTTGGTCTATGTAGGGGATCATCCAGAAATTTTAAATGAACCTGAGCATTACCTTAAACAAGCAGGTATCGATGTTGTGACCGTATATCGCTATGGTGATGTTGCACAAAATATTTTAGAGTACCAACAAGAACATGGTATTCAAATTATTGTGCTAGGGGCATTTAGTCATAGCAAGATCCATCAATTCTTCTTGGGAAGTATTGCAACAACCATATTCCGAAACGCGACTGTGCCATTGCTTGTAGCTAAATAATAAGATTTCCATATAGTTATCCGCAAAACTTGTGGATAACTATATGGAAAAGCAACATTAATAAAAGTAATTTATTGATTATAAATAAAAAAATAAAAAAGACGATTTTTTGACCGTTATTTCACAATTGCAATTGCGAAGCCATCATGACCTTTTGAACCAACAGTTTGTAATGCTGTACAAGACAATATTTGTGGGTGATTTTCGAGGGCTTTAAACATTTCACGGATGCCTTCAATACTTGGTTTTTTATTATCTGGATTTAAAATATCACCTGCGCGAATTACATTATCAAGCACAATAATCGTACCCGATCTAGAGAATTTGAGGCTCAATTCTAAATATTCCGGATAACCCTGTTTATCAGCATCAATGAAAATAAAATCAAAAGGCTCCATAGATTGAGGATCAATCGCGGAAAGGATATCTGCGGCACGGCCAGCTTTAAGCTCAACTTTTACAGGAAGATTAGCATGGTCGATATTTTTTTGTGCCATTTCTGCATGAGTATCACGGCCTTCAATTGTGAGTAAATAACCATCTTCAGGTAACGCACGGCCTAACCAGATGGTACTGTATGCAGCAAAGGTTCCGATTTCTAAAACTCGTTTGCATTTATTCATTTGAATAAGCATCTGCAAGAACATACCTTGGTTAGGGGCTACTGCAAGATGATTCGAAAAGCCGTGTTCGTCGGTATTTTTTAATGCATATTCGAGTCGCGGGTCTTCGGGAATTAAATGTGAATCGATATATTCGTCAATGTCTGTCCACATCTGCTGCATAATCAAATTTACCTATATGTTGTTAGGGAGTATTTTAAACGTTTATGCCTAGAGTGCAAAAATCTTCGATTGAAGAAATGTTGGTTGATTGGGAAATGAGCAAATTACTGTTTATAAGCCACTAATCCAAATTAAAAAATAAATATGAAAAGGCTCATTTCTTGCTTATTTTTTATCACTGTTTAGTTAGAAATGTATAGATGAGATGGATATGAGGTTTGGTGCTTTCACAAGTGTAGATTTTGAAGAGGGTATGGAGGTTTATTGTTCAGCTTTTAGTAATGAGCCATGGAATGAGCAGTTTGATGATTTAGAACCAATTAGAAAATATTTTGAGAGTTATTTTCAATATTCATGTTCTTTTGGCTTTTGCGCAAAATGGGAAAACCAATTAATTGGTGTTGGAATGGGACATATTCATCCAACTATACAAGGTGTTCGTTATTATCTAGATGATTTTTTTATTCATCCCCAATTTCAGGGAAAAGGAGTTGGTTCTAAGCTTTTAAATTATATAGAAGCAAAATGTAGAGAAAATAATATAGAAACTATTGTTTTGCACACCTTGAGAGAATCTATTTCAGAAGATTTTTATAAAAAGCATGGCTTTCCCGTTCAAAACTTATCTCTTTAGCGAAACGCTTGTAATGGGCTTAAATAAAAACTCCTTTCAGTTGAAAGGAGTTTTTTTAATTAGAAATTACACATCGAACTGCCTCGAGTTAAATCAGGCCCCCAAGTACGATAGCCTTGAGTATCGATATGAATTTGTCCAGAGCTATATAAACCAACACCTAAGTTTAAGCTTTGACCATGCTGAGCCCAGAATTGACAGAGTTTAAACTTTGTATTTTCAATAAAAGCATAGTCTTCTGGCTGTGGAACTTCTGGTCCAATACGGAAATCAATTGCGGAGTTAAATAAATGTTTAGAAGAGCTTGCCCCACCAGCACACTGGTTTAAAGGTAAATCTCGGTAAACCGAGGTTACTTCAAAGTCGGTTAGAACTTTTGCTGCAACTAAATATTTAAATACGCGTAGGGTTGATAAAGAGTTATTCCATAGCTCACGGTTTGGTACCGCATATTCTGAACTGCCACATTTTTGCCAATCACGAGCTGATCTTAATAATTCAAAACTTGGTACGATTCCTATCACATCATTACGTGCTAGAAATTTTTCATATTCACGTACTCGTTCATAGTGATCGCCTGTATTTAACCAAGCGCGATAGGAAGCAGGCTCAATTTTAGGGCGAATCGGGCGCTCGATAATAACGCGCTCTTGTGGAATAAAGATTCGTTTACCACTTGGAGAGGTTTTGCCTGTTGTTGTGTGTTGGGGAGAGCTGACACAACCTACCATAACCGCTGGGATTATGCATAAGGGCACCAGACTCTGCAAAAACTTCCGCATAAGAAAAATTAAGCACTTATAAATATTGCGGCTATTTTAATGCAAAACAGTGCACAAATTACGAGGAATTTGCAATGAAATGTTTGAATAGGGTATAAAAAAAGATCAGCGGTTGCTGATCTTTTTTGAAATTACTTTTCAAGATATTGTAATTTATCAGGTTTGCCGTTCCATTCTTCACGGTCAGCTGGTTGATCACCAATTTGAGTAATGTTAGGCCATTTTTGAGAAAGGTCAGCATTTAATTCAATAAACACTTCTTGACCTTCTGGTAACTCATCTTCAGAGAAAATTGCATTTGCCGGGCACTCTGGTTCACATAATGCACAGTCAATACATTCATCCGGATTAATCACTAGGAAATTCGGACCTTCGTAGAAACAGTCGACAGGACAAACTTCTACGCAATCTTGGTATTTACATTTAATACAATTTTCAGTGACAACAAAGGTCATGGCGACAGCTACCTAAAAAATATGGTTTCATTTCGAATAGCTTATTTTAGGCAAAAAAGGGGTAAACAAACAATTGCTTT
>NZ_JRVL01000106.1:0-24377 GCF_054823985.1 Acinetobacter sp. GN11
CATGGCGTCAGCACAGCAGAAGCAAATAAAGCATTATTTTTAGAAGCTAACCGAGACTCTGCACTAGATGCTATTGAAACGGAATTTAAAGGGCGTATCGCTGGTATTTATATTGAAAGTTCGCCTACATATAAAGTTGTGGTCAGAGTTAAGGGTTATGGCCAGAATGAAAAGCGAAGTATAGTAGTAGGAAATACAATTTCTAAAGGTGATTTGCCTATTGATATTCAATACGGGGCTAAAGAAAATAGAGAAGAAGGTAGAAGTCAGATAAATAAAGCACAACAATTAGTTAAAAATTATTTTAATACTATTCAAGCTGTTAGCTACAATGAAAAAAATGGGAATATTGTGGTTGAAGTTAAAGGTAAAAGTACTGTTGAAAATTTAAAGAAGATTGATCAAGTACAATCTCTTTGGAAAAATCCAAATCTACCAATTGAAATTAAATTTGTTAGTTGGTCAATTAAACCATTATAGTTTGTATAATTGATTCTTCTAAGTAACGATAAAACAACATGTTTATAGAATTTAAAGATTTGAAGAAAAAACGAAACATCGCTTTATTAACTGTAATTTTTCTTATTTTTGGTGGGGCATATTTCATTCTTAATAATAAAGGGAATATTCAAAGAGTTGAATCAGTGATATATACAGATAAAACGATAGATGAGAGATTTGGAGAAATTAAAAGTTATAGTATCCGTAGTTTTGGATCGGACCATTATTCTATCCCTGAGCGACCACTTTACTCTTATAAAGTTGATATAGCTGGTGAGAAGGCTGATGGAGTAGTTAAAATTGAGATGAGAAAAGATCAAAAACAGCTTAAATACCTCTATACAATTAAAATTACGGATGAAAGTCCTCATGGTTTTCGCATAAGAATAGGAAAACTATGATTCATCTTAATTTAAAAATTAAAGAGCAATGCTTAGCAGTTAGGTGTGCCTATCTATAGGCAAAGCTCTGCGGTGATCTGCTTGTGAAGTTAAAAAATACGAATTTTTATGATAAATAACTGAAAGAACTAAGCTTTATATGGTTGGGTAAAGAAAAAACGAAGGTCACTTGAGAGATTAAATTAAAATATAAGAAATATGGTAAAGTTAAAAACCTAATTCAATACATTTAAAATTGATATCAAGATATTGTAGGAAAAACATGGTTAAAATTAAACCTCACCCAGCAACAAGCGGAAATGCATCGGCTGATCGCCTTTTAACTTTGTTAACTGCTTTTAGAATAGGTGATAAATCTTTAACCCTAGCAGAACTCGCTGAACGAACAGAATTAAATAAAGCAACCATCATGCGCTTAATCGTTTCGCTAGAAGATTTTGGTTTTGTTAACCGTCTTTCTGATGGCAGATATACGCTTGCCAGCGAAGTCATGCGTTTAAATACAATTTATCAAGATGCTTTAGATTTAGAACGACATGTTGTGCCTTGTTTACAGCAACTTGTAGATGAAATTGGCGAAACAGCTTCTTTTTACGTGAAGCATGGGGCATATCGTCTTTGCCAATACCGAATAAACTCTACCCATCGATTGCGTGTTCATATTCAGCCAGGCGAAGTTCGACCAATGGATGGTGCGGCAGGTGCTCAAGCATTGCGGTCAACACACGAACAAGTTTTATCAAGAACCGATCCTTTTTATTCAACTGGTGTAACAGAACCCCACGCAGCTTCAATGGCATTGCCTGTGTTTGATGCTCAAAATGATGTGGTTGGCGCATTGGTCGTTTCAGGTCCATCAAGCCGTTTTACTTCGGACATTGCAAAATCTGTGGGTGATTTCTTCTTTAAAATTGCAGATGACTTGACCAAAAGTTTGGGTGGTAAAAGTATTCGTAATTAATTTTAATATTTTAAATATAAAGAAGGGGCTAATGATTTAGCCCCTTTCTTATTTATGATGTTTACGAAGTACTTTGTGGTTGGTTAAACAAAACAGCTTTCTTTCTAGACATAATGAAAACCATGATAGCCGACACGAGGTTTAATGCTGCAAGTGGAAGTAAGGCGATAGCATGGCTTCCTGTTGCATCATGGATTGCGCCATAGATATTCACCATCATGCCGCCACCAATCAGGTTAGCGCATGCGCCAATTGCTGCTAGTCCTGCCGCCGTTGTAGTTGGTGACATCCATGAGGATGCTAAAGCCCAGAATGGACCTTTCGCAGAATAAGCACCAATTAAAACGATACTGAGTAAAAAGATTGTGCCAATAAGTGAAGACGTGAACAAAGCAATTAATAAACCAATTGAGATCATCACTAGAGCGATTGCTGTATGCCAAAGGCGTTCATTTTTACGATCTGAGCTACGACCCCAAAGAATCATGGCAATAGAAGCGATGCCATAAGGAATTGCATTCACTAAACCAATTTCTACATTACTCAAACCAAATGATTTAATTAATTGTGGTGCCCAAACACTCATTGTACTGCCGGCAGCAGAAGCACCAGAGTAAATAATGATCATAGCCCAAATATATTTATTCTTTAGAAGTTGCCATAGTGAAATATGACCAATCGGAGTTTTTTGTTGGCGTTCAAATTGTAGTCTTTCAACTAACCAAGCTTTTTGTTCGCTATTGAGCCATTTTGCTTGTTCTGGTCGATCTGTGAGTACAAATAGGCAAGCGATACCTAATAAAATGGCAGGGATACCTTCTAAAATAAATAGCCAATGCCACCCACGCATGCCCATCCAGCCATCTAGGGATAATAAAAGCCCAGATAATGGTGAACCTATAAAGTTTGCACCTGGAATTGCCACCATAAATATTGCAATCATTCGACCTCTATAGTTGGCAGGCAACCAATAGGTTAGATATAAAATCACGCCAGGGAAAAAACCAGCTTCAGCAGCACCTAACAAAAAACGCATAATATATAACGATGTGGAGCTTTCAACGAATGCTGTTGCCGCTGAAATTACGCCCCAAGTCACCATAATTCGGGCAATCCATACTTTTGCTCCAAATTTTTGCATGGCGAGGTTGCTGGGTACTTCAAATAGAAAATATGCAAAGAAAAATAAGCTACTGGCAAAACCAAAGGCAGTAGCTGTTAATCCAAGGTCTTCATTCATTTGTAATGAAGCCATACCAATATTGCCACGGTCAATAATAGCAATCACATAACAAAGCGTTAAAAAAGGTAGTAACCGCCACGCCACCTTGCGCATTGTTTCACGTTCAATCGCACTCGGTTGAGAATATTCTGTAGACATAAAAAAATCCTTTTTTATATTCAATATTTTAATTGTTCTCGCATCTAAAAGCTTAGAAACAATTGAGTTCCATGATTAGCTATTGAGTAACTTCCAGTTAGCGATAGCTCTTGGGTTTAGTGATTGACCATTCCAAATACTTACGATTTGTTCGAGTGCTAAAAGACCGACACGATTACGCGAGTCGCTTGTATTTGCGCCGATATGAGGAGTGACAACTAAATTAGGTAATTCCCATAATGGATTATCTTTTTCAGGCGGTTCTGAAGAAAAGGTATCTAAGCCTGCACCAGCAATTTTATTATTTTTTAATGCTTCAACTAATGCAACCTGATCAATTAATTCACCACGAGCTGTATTGATTAAGATGCTTGAGCTTTTCATCTTTTCAAATTGAGCATGAGAAAATAAGTGTCTATTCTCTGCGGTGAGTGGACAATGTAGGCTAATAATGTCACTGGTTTCTAAGAGTTTTTCAAAGTCGTGTTCCTGTTCTACATAATCAAGCTCTGGCAGATTTTGTAAAAATGGATCATATACTTTTACTTTCATGTTTAAGGGAGCGACTAACTTCATGAGTATGCTGCCGATGGCCCCTAAACCAATTAGGCCTAGCGTTTTTCCATATAACTCCACACCATTGGCACTTGCTTTGTCCCAATGACCATCTCGGATCCGTTGGTCTAGCCACGTAACTTGTCGAGCAACATTAAACATGAGTGCAAAAGCGTGTTCAGCAACAGATTGAGCATTTGCCCCAACTGCAATAGTGACCGGAATTTTTCGTTCAGCAGCAGCTTGAGTGTCGATTGTGTCAAACCCAACACCATGTTTTGCAATCACTTTTAAGTTATTAGAAGCAAAAATCATATCTCTAGAAAGTTTGCCTGTTCGAACAATGATTGCATCAGGTTGTTCATCATGGATGAGTTTTTCCATTTCATCTTTTGCCATGTAGGGTTCAGTAGGAATCAACTGAATATCATGGGCGGTAGCATACAGTAACGCATCTGAAGTTAATGTTGGCCCCGTGATAAGAACTTTACGTTTCATTTTGACTTGCACTCCATTTAAGTATTTTGAGCAAAATACGTCCTTAAAATCTATATTATTAAAACGACATTTCAAAAAAATAGTCAATAGTAAAATTAAATTTAAAAAATGAGCAAATTTTAGTTAAATTAAATTTAAAAATGAAATGACATTTCAAAAAAATACTGTCATATTAATTTGCACAAGAAAACTGATGTAAGGGAAAAGTTATGGCAATTGGTTTTAGAGTGCTAAAAAACGACAGAAAAGTTGAGCAAAAATGGATTGAGCAATATCGAGATCTACCAGTCGCTAATGTCAGTGACTCAATGAATCGAATGACTTCAGGTGGGGCTCAATTAATACCAATGCATAAAAAGGGATATCTTTGTGGACCTGCCATTACAGTTAAGGCGCGTCCGGGTGATAACTTGATGTTGCACTACGCTATTGATATTGCCCAAGCAGGAGATGTCATTGTGGTTGATGCGGGTGGTGATCTAACCAACGCATTAATTGGGGAAATGATGGTTGCTTATGCCATTAAAAAAGGTATCGCTGGCATTGTTATTAATGGTGCTATTCGTGATTCGGTTGTCATTGGAGAGGGAGATTTTCCACTTTTTGCGGCAGGAGTTTCACATCGAGGGCCTTATAAAGACGGACCGGGCGAAATTAATGTTCCTATCGCAATCAATGGAATGGTAATTGAACCGGGAGACTTGATTTTAGGGGATGAAGATGGGCTTTTAAGCGTGCCGTATGCGGAAGTCGAAGAAGTTTATCTGAAGGCAAGTGCCAAACATGCCGCTGAACAAAAGCAATTAGAGCAAATCGCCGTAGGTGAAAATGACCGTAGCTGGGTGATCAACAGCTTAAAACAAAAAGGATGCGAATTACCCAAATAAGGTCATTCAAAAACATTCGAGCAGGCATGGAACTAGCGAAGTCAATGGTTGAGCTTCGTTAGGCTCTCAAAAGTTAACTCAATAATTATTAGGTCGCTAACTGAAAAATAGGAAATTTCAATTTGGTCTAGATAATTTCGTCTAAAGGAAAAGGACATGAAATATAAAGGGATTATTTATTTATCGTTATTAATGAGTATGACTTTGCAGCAAGCCCAAGCTGAAAGCGAAGATAACTCAGCGCTAAATGAAAAAATAAGTAAATTACAAGCACAAATAGATTATTTGATGGAGCAGCAGAATTTAAATCAGAATAATGGATTAAACAAAGCACCAGAATTAATTCAAAACAAGGCATCAAACACCGAAACGCCTGTTACAGCTAACCAAACTAAAATTAAATTTTATGGAAATATACGGGTTGATGCCGCGTATGATTTTGAAGGTTCAACGCGTTCAATTGCGAATAAAACAGGGTCAATACCATTAGACAATTCAAACTCAACAAGTAAATCATTAAATGTTTCTGCTGCGACTTCACGTGTAGGGGTGGATATCGTCAAGCCGACCTCGAAAGGAGATTTGGTTGGAAAGCTAGAAGCCGATTTTATGGGAAGTGGCGGAGATAACGGTAATGGTTCGGTTCGGGTTAGACATGCTTATATTTCACTAGGAAATTGGTTGATTGGTCAAACCACTTCACCTTTTGTAAATAGTGATACAGCTCCAAGTTTAGTTGATTTTACAGGAGCGATGGGTACGGGAACTCAGCGTAATATCCAAATCCGTTATCAGCACATTGTTGATGCTAAACAAAAATTATTAGTCGCTTTGGAAGGCGGTGATGTTGAAAATAAAAATGTAGAAGGCGGAAGCCGTTTTCCTGCATTAACCATGCGATATGAATTTAAGAATCCAGATTTTTTAGTTCAATTGCATGGAA
This sequence comes from Acinetobacter sp. GN11, assembly GCF_054823985.1. Classification (NCBI taxonomy): domain Bacteria; kingdom Pseudomonadati; phylum Pseudomonadota; class Gammaproteobacteria; order Moraxellales; family Moraxellaceae; genus Acinetobacter; species Acinetobacter sp. GN11. Next base: position 6,128 of record NZ_JRVL01000106.1, read on the forward strand.
TGGTACATGAAAATCGAGCAATTTCTGACACGAATGAGGGGCAAACTAAACTTGCTTGGGGAGCTGGATTAGGCACAAAGTATAAGATTTCTGAAAACGACTCAGTTGTATTCAATTACTATCACATAGCGGGTGATAACCGTTACATGCTTTATTCAAAAGATAACGATGCTTTTTACTTTAATCAAAATCGAATGTATTTAAGTGAATTTGATTCTATTGAGTTAGGGTATATGCGTAAATGGAATGAAAATTTACGCTCTTCTTTGTCTGCTGGTAGCCTTGTCTATAAAGATTCAAATTTTTCAGAAAATAACCTTGATCAAAATGAAAGGCTAATTAATGCAAGCGTCAATTTATTTTGGACGCCTGTAGAGAAAGTCGATCTTGGTGTTGAATACACCTATGGTAAGAGAGAAACATTTTCAGATTTAGAAGGAAAATTATCTCGAATCAACTTATTAGGTCGATACAATTTTTAATGTAATCACAGCCACTTTAATATCAAAAGTGGCTTTCTTTTATCTGATTAGGACTAATATTGTGGAACAAATTAATTATGCAAATGCAAGATCACAATTTTCAAAAGTCATGGAAAGAGTGCTGTTAGGTTACGCCGTAAAAATTACACGAAAAGAGAAAGACTCTGTGGTTCTCATCAGTGAAAAGGCATATCTTGAATATAAAAATGCGATGTTTGAGCTTAATAAATTAAAAAACAAAGATTTTTAATTTATTAAATGTAAAATCGACCATGAATTGATAACTATAAAACTCTTTAACGAGAGCTTTTATCATCATATATCAACAGTTTTTAACTTAAAGGCATCTATTTTCCTGATACAGCTATTGCTGTTTCTAGAACATTATCGATCATGATGTTGAGTTCATCATTACTCAAATGACTAAATTGTCCGTCAATAATTAAATAGCTTAGACCATGAACCATTCCCCAAGCTAATCTTGCCATCGTTTGGCTTTGTTCAGTATCGACAGAGGTTTGAAATGCTGTTGCCGCTGCATATAACATTCCTGTATAGAATAAACCTGTCATAGATTTTAATTTTTCATCATCTTGAGCAACAGCAAACTGGCTATACATCAGTCTAAATAAAGATGGATTTTTAATAGCAAAATATATGTATTCTTTTCCTGAATTTAAAAAACCAGCTTTGGGGTTGGTTGCATTATGAATAGCATGCGCCTGAGCTTCTATCAATTCTTCAAATCCATAGATGGCTAAAGCAGTCAGTAATTCTTCTTTATTTGCAAAATGTCTGTAAACCGCGTTTGGGGATACTCCAATCATGCGGGTCAGTTCTCGCATACTAAAATCAATACCCTGACTAGATTCTAATAGTTGTAAGCCATTAATAAGTAAAGCTTCTCTTAAATTACCATGATGATAGCTAGAAGTTGGATTTATGCTCGATGTTGACACTATAAACATCCTCGTGTAATTTTAATTAAGTATACAGTGTATACATATCGTTGATACATACTGGAATTATACAAAAAATTAATCAGCAGGTAGGATGTAATCGAATGAACAGGACAAGTATCCGTAATGAAATTGTTAACAATAAGCTGGTTTCTTCTGTAGTAGGGAAGTTTCTGAGTTTCCATCAAAGCCGAGTTCCATATAGTCCAGATAATCCCTTTCTTGTAGGTCCCTTTGCCCCCGTTACTGAAGAAGTTTTTTCAAGTGATTTGGTTGTACATGGGGAAATACCATCTTCATTAAATGGCATTTTTTTAAGAATGGGCCCAAATCCATTAGAAGTTGAAAATCCTGCAAACTATAATTGGTTTATGGGCGATGGGATGGTACATGGTCTCAGGTTAAAAGATGGTCAAGCATTATGGTACAAAAATCGATATGTGGGGACGCACCAAGTACATAAAAAATTAGGACGAAAGAAAATAAAAGGTGAACCAAGAAGTCCAATTGATTTGGCAAATACCAATATTATTGGTCATGCGGGAAAGATCTGGACAATAACAGAAGCAGGACCATTTCCCGTCGCTTTAGATTCTGAACTAAATAGCTTTAAATATGGATTATTTAACAGTAAAGATAATTATCCTTTTACAGCTCATCCCCATGTTGACCCAGATACGAAAGAATTACATGCGATTTGCTATGATGTTTTACTGCCAATGCAAGTTTATTATCAGGTGATTGATCAATCAGGCCAAGTTAAGAAGCGAGTCAGTATCCCTGTTAAGCATGGGCCAATGATGCATGATTGTGGTATGACAAAAACTAAAATGTTGGTTCTGGATTTTCCTGTAACTTTTTCATTTGAGAGAATGTTAAAAGGGGGGCAATTACCGTATGCATGGAATGAAAAGCACCCTGCGCGAATAGGTGTCTTACCAAAAACTGGTGATGCACAGGATATCAAATGGTTTGATGTAGATCCTTGTATTATTTTTCACTCATTTAATGCATATGATCTTGAAAATGGTGATATTATTTTTGATGCATGTGTTCACACCAAGACCTTTACAGACTCTATTCAGGGACCAGTAGATAAACAATTCATCCAGTTTGAAAGATGGACTTTGCAATTCGGTACTCAAACTTTAAAACGGGAAGTAATTTCAAAAATTCCTCAAGAGTTTCCTCGTCTAGATGAACGTTTTGTTGGGAAACCCTATCGCTTTGCTTATTCAATTTCTGTTGGAGATGAAGGTGAGCCAGTAGATAATATTAATTTAAAAGCAAATAATTTATTGGTCCATGATTTTCTCAAAGGTGAATCCTATAAGCATTCATATGGTGATGACTATTTCACTGGTGAAGTAATTTTTTTACCAAAACAATCTGAGAGTGAAGAAGGCGATGGTTGGTTAATTTCGTATATCCATGCTTTAGACGGAATAAAGCCAAGTAAAGTAGTAATACTCGATTCCAAAAAAATTGGGAAAACCCCCCAAGCTATTATTGATTTACCTGTACGAGTGCCTTTAGGTTTTCATGCAAATTGGGTAGATATTTAAAAAGATAGTTTAATGTGCATTCTACGAATGCACATTTTATATAATTAGAAATAGTCTAATTCAGGTAATTGTGAGTGAAGCTATTGAGGTTTTGCTCTTAAGTTCTAAATAATTACTTATTGTCAAATGATAGAAGAAATTTTCTAATATTATCGGCTAACACTTTTGACTGACTCAACGGCGCCCAATGAGCTGCATTTACTGTCGACTCACTTAAGTTACTCGCCCAGTTTTCACTGTCATCAAAAAGATAGGGGGGTAAAAATGGGTCTCGCAAAGCCATTAATGTATGTACAGGCACATCTGTCATAACCTTTTTTGCGAAAAGAACACGTTGTAGTAGGTTTGCGCGATAAATGCCTAAATACCGAATTGCATCTCCTTCAACGCCTGTATTTTTTTGATAATGAACGTCGGACTCATAATAAGTAATCATCCATTTCATCATCAATGTTCCTAAGCCGCTGTACCATAATAATTCTGGAAGAATTGGTAGCGTAAAGAAGGTCATAAGGCTATTACGCCAGAGTTGAACAATGAGTTGCCATAAGTTTTTTGGCGTAGGTTTGAGTAAGCGTCTTCGTAGATATAGCCCAACTTGTTCTAAACTTGGCGACATGGTTGTAAATGAAGCAATTCGTTTTTTTCCTTCACTATCGCGAATAGCATCCCACCCATAAATGCCTCCCCAGTCATGTCCAACTAAATGTATTTTCTGATTTGGGCTTACAGCATCAATCACTGCATAGAGATCGTTGACTAAATGCTCGAACTGGTAATGTTTATATCCTTTAATATGTGTCGATTCTGCACATCCGCGCATGTCAAAAGCAACAACATAAAAGTCATTTTCGAGTTGTTTTGCCACCTTTTCCCAAAAGAGTGCCCGATCTGGAAATCCATGAGCAAATATTAGTATTTCCCGTGGATGCTCATAAGTTGGTTCTTTTCCCCAAGTATAGACAGCAATTTGAATATCGGTTGAGGATGAAACAAAGAAGGCTGGTTGGTGCATTTTTATTCTCCGATTAAATATTTAGTTATGTTCGCGGGTGGCTTGGCCATAAATGACATGAAAAAAAGCGAGAAAAAATAAAGCAGTACTAAACCCGATCGGGATGACAAAGCCTTGACCTGCCAAAATATATTCAATAGGAAGAGGAAGAAAACTGATGATGCCTATAGTTAGAAAATAAAGCGTCGGGAATGGCAGTAAACACATAAGAAAAACTAAACTTTCTTTCATATATGCCCAATGCTTACGACGGTTTGCAGTTAAAAAGAAAAAGCCGAAAAATACGAGTAAAGCACCATTTACGACATACATCGTTCCGCCAGAGAACATAACATTTTGTGGCATAAGACCTATGTTCCAGCCAAGGTAGAATGCAGAGCTACCTGCTATAATTGTCAAAATAGTGATGAAGTTTGCTAAATGGTGTTGCTGAAAAGGAGTGGTTGTAGATGGACGGATCAGTAAATTTCTGAACATGTATAGAGCCAAAGGCAAAGCTATAATGATAGAAATAATAAAAGTTGTTTTGGCTATTGGATGAGATGATAAAACATTTGATTCTTGTGCAATGAAAGCGGCAGGGACAAGGTGTTTGGCAAAATCAAGGCTAGAGAAACCTTGACCAATTATATAGTAAGTAAAACTTATGATGCCTGAAACAATAGCTAAAGCATAAAGTATAGGTAAAGCACGAACATAAATCTCACTACTACGAATAGCGATAGGATTCGGTTTACGCTGAGCCATTGGTCTTGCATATTGGCGATTAATCAGAATTAAACCATAGCCAATAAGTAAACTCTCCGGCAGCATTAACCCCATAGTGACCAGATTTAAAGTTTGCTGGTCTGTGTGGGGAAAAATTGCTGCCAGTATTGCCCAATCCCAGCGCAGCATAGGTGCAACCATTAAGCTTGAAAAAGATAAAGCCATCCAAGCTTGATGTTCATAGATCTTACGCTTTTTAATTGCAAAAACAGCCATCGCGATTGCAATTAAAGAAATTACGCCAAATACCCATAGTGCAATCCATGCGACCAAATGATCATATATATGATGTGGCGCAGTATTGGCAAGATAAAGTAGGGATGCAATCACTGCTATGGGTACAGTAGCAATATATAAAACACCAATAAGCCGATGTATTTTTAAGTGTTTTTTTCGGAAATAAGGCCAGAACTGTAACCCACCGAATAGCATGCAAACACTACCAAAAAAAACATGGACGACCATGAGTCCTTTGTTGTAGCTCGACATTGTTGTGAAATACAGGCCTTGTTCCAGCAGTTTAGAATCAGCATAGTGTGGAACATTATGTAATTTTGATAATCCCCATATCTCAGTACTGATATGACGCATATTTTCTGGAGTTGGATCTGTACGTACAGTCTTAATTGCTTGCTCAATTTGTTCTGTAGACAGTTTACCCATAAACCCATCTAAAAACCGACCTCTGCCTTCTTCTAAAGCAATCCAGCCCGCAATCATCATGCTAATAATGATGATAGATAGAAAGATTCCACTCGAAAGCTTTCCCAAAATAGACATAACACCGCTTTTACTTTGAGTTGATTCCATTTTGTTGTTTTCCCTTCAGCGTTTTTCTAAACAGATCTAGACAATCTGAATTTTCATTACTTTGATATGCTAAGTTCCAAAAAGGAACTTTGTAATGTCTATTTTGACCAAATAAATGGTAAATTGGGCCAAATAATGTAGAAGCGTTATCTTGAACTACAAGATCAATGCATAAGTAGCTAGGTATTTATTACTTCTTTTGCAGCTGGAGCTAGGCATTGTAATAGACAAATATTTTGAAAAATTAATATGTTATTATTTTTAACCCCCAATGATCCGCCTCTCAAGCATTTCCATAAAAGTTTTTAAAATAATATTGTGGTTTTTGCCTTTGTGAGTAATTAAGCAAATGGATGTGCTGTAATGCACTTTTTCCTTTGAAACGGCTTGCATAAAACCATCTTCAACCCATTTCTTTGCATAGTGGTCGGGTAAAAAACCTAAGAATTTTCCAGTTAAAATCAGAAATGCAATTCCTTCACGGTCACTTGCTGTCGCTTTACAGTCTAAAAGCTGGTGCAACTTTGCCGCTTCTGGTGTGATTGCATAATTGGGAAGTACAGCTTGCCATTTTTTTAATTCATCTAAATCCATCTTGTTACATTTGCCAAACAAGGGATGGTTTTTGCCGCAATATAAAAATGAACTTTCGCTATATAAGTCAAAATAGTCTAGGCCAGACAGCGGAGTCACAAGGGGAATTGCTCCCGCATGTAACCGGTTGTCGAGTACACGGCATTCAATATCTGAAAGTGTGCTCATACTAATGTTAATAATCACTTCAGAATGTTCTTCGGCAAGTTGTGCGAGCGTATTGGTAATGTAGCCACTTGGCATGGTCACGAGGTTATTAATAATACCTATATTAAACTCACCCTTTAGACGGTTGTGCATTTGATTGACTTTGGAGCGAAAGTCTTCGATAGAAGCAGTGAGGACTTCTATATATTCTAAAATTTCACGCCCTTCATCAGTTAAGGCAAACCCTGCGCGACCACGTTGGCATAACCGAATGCCCAGACGATTTTCTAAATCACTCATATGCAAACTAATCGCAGAGCGACTAATACCAAGAATACTTTCGGCAGATGTAAAACTATGGCAGTCACAAACCGTTTTAAATACTTTAAGTAATTTAATATCAAAATCAGTGACTTGATTTAATTTTTTAGGTTTCATTTAGTTTCGTTTTTTTAAATCTAAACTCAAGATAATTTGAATTTATCAAAACTATATCGCTATGTACACTCCAGAAATAGCCTCAAAACAAGAAGAGTGATTATGTTTGATATCGACAAATTAACTGATGACGATGCAGCATCGGAAACCGTTCAATCAAATGCTCAGATGAGCTTAAATTATCAAGCGCATTGGATGCCATTTTCCGCAAATCGTAATTTTCATAAAGATCCGCGCATGATTGTTGGTGCTAAAGGATCTTATTTAATTGATAGCGCAGGCCGCGAAGTCTATGACTCCTTGTCGGGCCTTTGGACCTGTGGCGCAGGGCATACGCTTCCTGAAATTCAGCAAGCAGTGAGTACTCAGTTAGCCAAACTTGATTACTCTCCTGCATTTCAGTTTGGTCATCCTTTGTCATTTCAATTGGCTGAACGAATTATTCAATATATGCCTGAAAAATTGCAGCATGTGTTCTTTACCGACTCAGGTTCGGAGTCTGCCGACACCGCAATTAAAATGGCACGTGCCTATTGGCGAATTAAAGGTAAACCAAGCAAAACCAAGTTGATTGGACGAGCACGTGGCTATCATGGTGTAAACGTTGCGGGGACAAGTCTTGGTGGAATCGGTGGTAACCGTAAAATGTTTGGTCAGCTCATGGATGTAGACCACTTACCGCATACCTTACAACCCGATTTAAGTTTTACAAAAGGCTGTGCTGAAACAGGTGGCGTAGAGCTTGCCAATGAAATGCTTAAATTAATTGAGCTACATGATGCTTCGAATATCGCCGCAGTCATTGTAGAACCCGTTTCAGGTTCGGCAGGATGTATTGTGCCGCCGACTGGTTATTTAAAACGTTTAAGAGAAATCTGCGATCAACACGATATCTTACTTATTTTTGATGAAGTTATTACTGGTTTTGGGCGAATGGGTAAATGGACGGCTTCAGAATATTTTGACGTTACGCCAGATATTTTAAATTTTGCCAAACAAATTACCAACGGTGCCATTCCACTTGGCGGTGTGGTGGCAAGCCATGAAATTTATGATGCCTTTATGCAGCAAGATTTGCCTGAACATGCGGTTGAGTTTACCCATGGCTATACCTATTCGGCGCATCCAGTAGCTTGTGCGGCTGCTTTAGCAACGCTCGATGTTTTAGAAAAGAAAAATTTAATCCATCAATCGGCTGCTTTGGCTCCAAGCTTTGAAAAACTTTTACATGAATTAAAAGGCGCTCCAAACATTCTTGATATACGCAACTGCGGGCTAATTGGCGCTGTGCAATTGGCACCACGTGATGGCGATGCGACGATTCGTGGTTTTGAAATTGGCATGCAACTTTGGAAAGCAGGTTTTTACGTCCGTTTTGGCGGAGATACGCTTCAGTTTGGTCCAATGTTTAATAGCACAGAGGCAGAGTTGCAGCGACTCATGAATGCCGTGGGTGAGGCAATTTATCAAGTCAAATAATATTGATCGACTTAAAACTTAATTGGAAAAGATGAATAGACACAAGGAATAAAGATGAACACTTTAGAGAATTTTGACAGTAACACGATTGCTAACACAGACACAGATTCAAGTCAGCAAACTGTTAAAGTGGTAGGGCATTTTATTGATGGGGGACTCGTCACTAAAACCACCAAGAAACAACCTGTTTATAACCCAGCGACTGGCGAAAGTACGAAAGAAGTTGCACTTGCAAACGCTGAGCTGGTCAACCAAGTGGTTCAAATTGCAGAGCAAGCTTTTCCTGCATGGCGTGATACACCAGTGATTAAACGCGCACGTGTGATGTTTAAATTTAAGCAATTACTCGAAGAAAATGCCGACAAGCTTTGCCACCTAATTGGTGAAGAACACGGAAAAATTTGCCACGATGCCAAAGGTGAATTACAACGTGGCATTGAAAATGTTGAATATGCATGTGGTGCGCCTGAGTTTTTAAAAGGTGAATATTCAAAAAATGTGGGTCCAGATATTGATTCGTGGAGCGAATTTCAACCGCTAGGTGTAGTTGCAGGAATTACGCCTTTTAACTTTCCTGCAATGGTTCCGTTGTGGATGTTCCCAATGGCGATTGTTTGCGGTAACTGTTTTATTTTAAAACCTTCGGAAAAAGCACCTTCTGCCGCTTTATTTTTAGCGGAGCTTTTAAAACAAGCTGGCTTGCCTGATGGTGTTTTTAGCGTTGTAAATGGCGATAAAGAAGCAGTTGATACGTTGCTACATCATCCTAAAGTTCAAGCGGTTAGCTTTGTTGGATCTACGCCTATTGCAGAGTACATATACCGTACGGCAACGGCGAGTGGTAAGCGCTGTCAAGCTTTAGGCGGAGCAAAAAATCATGCGATTATTATGCCTGATGCCGATATTGATAACGTCGTGACTTCTTTATTAGGTGCTGCATTTGGCTCATCTGGCGAACGTTGTATGGCGTTATCAGTTGCTGTGGCAATTGGCGATGAAGTTGCCGATGTTGTGATCGAAAAATTAAAACAAGAAATGAAGCAGTTGAAGTTTGGACACTATGCAGATGAGCGTAATGACTTCGGACCGCTCATTACGCAAGCACATAAAGACAAAGTACAAGCTTTTATTCAAAGTGCAGAGCAACAAGGTGCTAAAATTGTTGTGGATGGTCGTGATGCAAAACCGGCAGGTTATGAAAACGGTTTTTTTGTTGGGCCAACTTTAATTGACCAAGTTTCACCAGACATGACAAGTTACCAGCAAGAAATATTTGGTCCTGTTCTACAGGTCATTCGTGTACAAACCATGCAAGATGCAATGCAACTGATTAACGACCATGAATATGGTAATGGAACGTGTATTTACACTCGTGATGGCGAGGCTGCACGCTATTTTACCAGCAATATTCAAGTTGGTATGGTTGGGGTCAATGTGCCATTACCTGTACCAGTTGCATATCATAGCTTTGGTGGTTGGAAGCGTTCATTGTTCGGTGATTTATATGCTTATGGCCCAGATGGTGTGCGTTTTTATACACGCCGTAAAACCATTACCCAACGTTGGCCTTCAACTCAGCTTCGTGAAGCCAAACAATTTGCTATGCCTACATTAAATTAATCAATAAAAAGGGAAAACTCTGATTTTCCCTTTTTTGTTTCGTACAAGTTGGAGAAGTACATTTTTAAGACGGTTTTAAAATCAGTTTGTCAATTTGAAGGAATCGAATATGAACAATGATAAAACAATAAAATTAAGTGAAGGACTTTCTAATCGACATGTCACCATGATTAGTATTGGTGGTGTTATTGGTGCAGGTTTATTTGTAGGCTCTTCTGCGGCAATTGCAAAAGCAGGGCCTGCTGCCATACTTGCTTATATAATTACAAGTATTTTAGTTTTTCTGGTCATGCGCATGCTGGGTGAAATGGCGGTCGCGCAACCTGACACAGGTTCATTTTCTACATATGCCCGTAAAGCCATTGGCCCTTGGGCTGGGTTTACCATTGGATGGTTATATTGGTGGTTTTGGGTGTTGGTGATTCCAATTGAAGCCATTGCTGGAGCTGAAATTTTACACGCATGGTTCCCGCAAATTTCTAGTGCCGTTTATGCATTTGCCTTTATTATTTTACTCAGTCTAGCTAACTTTTTTAGTACCAAAAGCTTTGGTGAATTTGAGTTTTGGTTTGCACTCATTAAAGTTATTGCGATTGTAGTGTTTATTATCATTGGAGCAATGGCTGTCTTTGGGATGTGGCCTTTAGCAACAAATGTCAGTGGTGTTGGTAACCTATTTTCAAATGGCGGTTTTATGCCACACGGAATGGGCGGTGTTTTATCAGCAATTTTAATCTCTGCTTTTTCATTTTTTGGAATAGAAATTCTTTCTATTGCTGCGGCAGAATCTAAAAATCCAGAAGAAAAAATTAAACGTGCGACCAATTTGGTGCTTTATCGAATTATTTTATTCTTTGTTGTTTCGATTTTTCTTGCAGTTGCTTTGGTTGATTGGCGTTCACCAGACTTACAAAAATTTGGCACCTTTCAGTTTGTATTAATGAGTCTTAATGTTCCTGAAACTAAACTGATTATGGACGCCGTCGTTTTTATTGCGGTTGCAAGCTGTATGAATGCCGCAGTTTACACTTCATCTCGAATGCTATTTGCTTTAGGTACACGTCAGGAAGCACCAAGAGTAGTGACAAAAATTAATGGAGCAGGTGTGCCGACATCAGCTGTGTTTTTATCTACTTTGGTTGGTGTGGCCTGCTGCGCGGTTAACTATATGTTTCCGGGCCAAGTCTTTGGGTTCTTGCTTTCAACAACGGGTTCAATCGCTTTACTGGTTTATTTGGTGATTGCATTTTCACAATTGCGTTTAAGACATAAATGGGAAAAAGAGGGTACTGCTGTATCTTTTAAAATGTGGTTGTTCCCATGGTTAACGTGGTTTGTGATTTTGGTGATCATGACCGTTTTAGGTTATATGTTCTTATCACCAGCCTATAGTTATGAAACTACTTTATCTTTAGGTGTAACTTTGGTGGTGGTCGTTTGTGGGGTATTCGTGACGCGAAAGCGTAAAGCAACCAGAGCGGTTGCCATGAATTTGGATTAATTAAAAAAAGAGTTTATAAAGACTTTGTGTAGTGAAATCTTATTCATCTATGCAAAGTCTTTTATTTTTATTAGATTTTTAATGGTGTCTGTTTAAATATTCTATTCAGAAAAAAGTTCAAAACATACTCTTCTTAACCATTGATTGCTTGGTGTCTGATGAACTCGTGCATGCCAATGCTGCTTTACGCTATAAGTCGGAAAATGATAAGGAGGTTCTAAAACTTTTAAACCACCTCTGACTAAAAGCACCTGACTTAAATAATGAGGAATGGTCGCAATCGCGTCTGTGTCTTGAACAACCAAGCCAACCCCTAAATAGCTTGGCAAGCGAATCAGAATATTTCTGTTTACTCCCAGTTTTTGTAACTCATGCTCCAGCACGTAGTGTCCACCCGTTGCAAAAATATCGACATGTAGCTCTTGGCGAAATTCTTGGTCTGAAAGTGTTGTGCCTGTAAGCCTTGGGTGTTCTTTACTAGCAATACAAATATAACGTTGCTGGAATAGCGTTTGTTGATAAAAGCCTGCTTCGAGTTGAGGTAAAAAACCAATGGCTAAATCAATATCACCGTTTGACATCATCACTGGCGTATTGGCATCAATTGGTACAATTTCCAAGCGAATGTTGGGTGCATGTGTGCGTAAATAATTGATTAGTTTTGGCAAGAGAACCAAATGACTAATATCGGTCATGCTGATTTTAAATTGATAATTTGAAGTCTGCGGATCAAATTCAATATTGAAATTTTGAACCAATTTTAATCGGTTAAGAATCTCTACAACCAATGGATATATTTGTTTTGATAACTCAGTAGGTTGCATTTTATTTTCAATACGTACAAAAAGTGGGTCTTGAAAATGCTCACGTAATTTATTTAACGCAATACTTAAGGTCGGTTGCCCAATTTCTAGCTGTTCGGCCGCTTTCGAAACACTGCTATGTTTATAAATTTCAAAGAAAATTTGTAAAAGGCGAGTATCAAGATCAAACACTAAAACATCCTTGTATTGATTTTATCAATACAGACTATTGCTTTTTGTGCATAGATTCAACAATTTTCGATTGTTACATTGATGATCAAGGAAGGATAGGCCGCAAATGTACAAAGTATTCGTGCATGAATCGGCCATAAATAGAGGATCTGAAATGGAACAGTTAGCAACGTTGGATGACTTGCCGAAAAGTTATCTTGGTCAACTTGAAGAATCAAATTTAGTACCTTTATGGCCAAGCTTACGTAATGTATTACCTCCGCATAAACCTATGCCGCAGACCGTAGCAACCGCATGGTATTTTCAGAATATTAAACCTTTATTACTAGAAGCAGGTGAGTTAACACCGATTGAAAAAGCTGAACGCCGTGTATTGGTTTTAGCAAATCCCGGACATGGTCTGGAAAATATGAAAGCCAGTTCGGTCATGTATCTTGGCATGCAGCTTTTATTACCAAAAGAGTGGGCGCCATCACATCGACATACCCCAAATGCAGTGCGCCTGATTGTTGAGGGTAAAGGTGCGTATACGACTGTTGAAGGACAAAAATGCATGATGGAGCATGGGGATTTAATCCTTACACCATCTGGACTTTGGCATGAACATGGACATGATGGCGATGAGCCTGTCATCTGGTTAGATGTGCTGGATTTACCTTTGGTTTATTACATGGAGGCTTCTTATGTACAACCGGGTGAAATCCAAAAAGTGACCAGTGCCGGAAATGCTCATCATTATGGAACGGGCATTGTACCCACTGCACATTTTACCCGTGAAAATGCCTCGTATCCGATCATGCGTTACTCTTGGAAAGAAACCAAAAAAGTTTTGCATGCGCTTGCAGATGATAAAAACCATCAAGCACCAATTCAGGTGACTTACATCAACCCTGAAACTGGTGATGACTGCCAAAATATTATTGGTTACTCAGCTTTAATGCTCAGACCAAATGAAACTTTACAGCTCCAACCGCGCTCTACTGCCCAAATTTTTCATGTGATTGACGGTCAGCTCCAAGTCAAAATTGATCAGAAAGATTTCAATTTAAATAAAGCTGATACGGCATGTGCGCCATGTTTTTCTCATATTGATTTAATCAATACCTCAGATCAACCATGTTATTTGTTTATTGCAGATGAAGCGCCCTTACAACGGAAACTGGGTTTGTACTCTGTACGCGAGCGTCACTAAACAGAATATTTTATAAGGATATAAATCATGTCAAATACTCAACAACCCATATTAATTGCTGGTGGTGGCATTGGCGGGTTTGCAGCTGCACTCGCTTTGGCAAAACAAGGTTTTAAGGTGCAAGTTTTTGAACAGGCACCTGAAATTGGAGAGATCGGTGCAGGTATTCAGTTAGGCCCGAATGCTTTTCATGCCTTCGATGCGTTAGGAATTGGTGAGATTGCTCGCAGTAAAGCAGTCTATACCGACTATATGGTCATGCATGATGCGATTGATGAATATCAAGTTGGTAAAATTCCAACCGATGAAAAATTCCGTGAACGTTTTGGTAACCCATATGCGGTGATTCACCGTGCCGATATTCATGGTTCATTGGTTGAAGGTGCAAAACAATATGGCAACTTAGAAATCATCACTAATTGTCATATTCAAAAAGTTGAACAAGATGATGCTGACGTAACGATTACCGATCAAAACGGTAAGCAATATCATGGTCAGGCACTTATCGGTGCTGATGGGGTTAAATCTGTTGTGCGTGACACCTATGTGGGTGACCCAGCATTAGTTACAGGTCATGTGGTTTACCGTGCTGTTGTACCAGAAAGCGAGTTTCCTGAAGACTTGAAATGGAATGCAGCCAGCATTTGGGTAGGACCAAATTGCCACCTTGTACATTATCCACTGCGCGGAGGAAAGGAATATAACGTTGTGGTGACATTCCATAGCCGTGAGCAAGAACAGTGGGGCGTAACTGATGGCTCTAAAGATGAAGTACTGTCTTATTTTCAAGGAATTTGCCCAAAAGCTCGCCAATTGATCGAGTTACCTAAAAGCTGGCGCCGCTGGGCAACCGCAGACCGTGAACCGATTGAAACATGGACTTTTGGCCGTGTGACATTACTTGGTGATGCAGCACATCCAACTACGCAATATATGGCGCAAGGTGCATGTATGGCTATGGAAGATGCCGTAACTTTAGGTGAAGCATTACGTGTTACCGACCATGACATTTTAAAAGCTTTTGATATGTATCAAAAAGCACGTGTGGCCCGTACAGCACGTATTGTTTTATCTTCACGTGAAATGGGCAAAATTTACCATGCCAAAGGTGTACAACGCTTGGTTCGCAACGATTTGTGGCGTGGACGTCCTACTGAACGTTTTTATGATGCAATGGAATGGTTATATGGCTGGAATGTCAATAACTGCCTTGATGCAGTGAAAAACTATCAAGGAAATGTAGCATGAAACTCTATAGCTTTTTCCGTAGCGGTACATCACATCGAACCCGCATTGTGTTGAACCTAAAGGGTTTGGCTTACGAAGCGGCTTATATCTCGCTCGCTAAAAATGAACACCATCAAGCTGCTTTTAAAGCTTTAAATCCGCAAGGGTTTGTACCGGTACTTGAAACTGAATCTGGAAACTTGTTGCAAAGTCCAGCCATTATCGAATGGTTAGAAGAACAATATCCCGAACCCGCTTTATTACCTACAGATGCATTGGGTCGTGAAAAAGTCCGTGCCATTGCTGCTTTAGTTGGATGCGATGTTCATCCATTAAACAACAAGCGTGTTCTTGAATATTTACGCCAGAACTTAGGGCTGGATGATGCACAAATCAATGCATGGTGTACCAAGTGGATTCAGGATGGATTTGCTGCTTTAGAACATATTTTGGAACAAGACCAGAATCGCGAAAAGTTCTGCTATGGCAATCAACCGACCATTGCAGATGCCTATTTAGTTCCACAAGTCGTTTCTGCTGAGCGTTTTAAAGTCGATTTATCGGCTTATCCAAACATTAATGAAATTTACCAACATTGCATGACCTTAGAAGCATTTCAAAAGGCAGCACCTGAACAGCAGGCCGATGCATTTTGAGTCGTGATTAACTGAATAGAAGGAATTTATATTATGTCATTTATTTTTGAACCAATGACCACTGCGGGTCTATTTATTCACGGCTCAGAGCATAAATTTCCAGTACGCCGTGTGTATTGTGTCGGCCGTAACTACGCTGCTCATGCACGTGAAATGGGTTTTGACCCAGACCGTGAACCACCATTTTTCTTTTGTAAGCCAAATGACCTTGAGTCGATTGTTCCGGTAAATACAGATGCGGTTGATATTCCATATCCATCTGAAACTTCTAATTTTCATTATGAAATTGAGTTGGTTGTTGCAATTGGTAAAGATGCCAAAAATGTCTCGGTTGAGGATGCAGTGAATTATATCTATGGCTATGCCGTCGGTTTAGATATGACCCGCCGTGACTTACAGATGGCAATGCGTGAAAAAGGTCGCCCATGGGAAATCGGTAAGGCTTTTGATTTTTCTGCACCAGTTGGCCCAATTCATCCGATTACTCAAACGGGTGAAATCAATAGTGCCGATATTCATTTAACGGTAAATGGTAAAACCGAACAGCACAGCGATGTCAGTCACCTGATTTGGTCTGTGGCCGAAACGATTGCCAATTTGTCTACGCTATTTGAATTAAAAGCAGGTGATTTGATTTTTACAGGAACTCCAGAAGGCGTGGGTGCTGTAGTGAAAGGTGATGTTATGCGTGCAGAAATTACTGGACTGACTGGAATTACGGTGAATGTGAAATAAATCAAATTGATCTGATTTATTGAAATAGGTGCTCAACCTAAATAAAAAATACAGTTGGGCACCTTTGCTAAGGATTGCATATACGCCAATGTATTGGCGAAAGGAGCTCTCATGTCTCAAAATTCTATAAACGTACAAAGTTTCATTGATGAAATACCGCTATCGTCTTTGCAAAAATTAATCATGTGGTTGTGTTTTTTGATTGTTGCGATTGATGGTTTTGATACCGCAGCAGTTGGGTTTATTGCACCTGCTTTAAAGGCAGAATGGGGGTTGCAAGCAACCGATTTGGCACCTTTATTTGGCGCTGGCTTATTTGGACTGATGGCAGGTGCACTCATTTTTGGACCGTTATCCGATAAATTAGGCCGTAAACCGATTTTAATTGGTTCGGTCATTATGTTTGGAATTGCCAGTGTTTTTGCCTCTTTTTCCGCAGATTTACAAACCCTGATTATTTGGAGATTTCTCACAGGTTTAGGGTTAGGTGGGGCTTTACCTAATGCAATTACTTTAACTTCTGAATATGCGCCTACATCTCGTCGCTCTAATCTTGTAACCATGATGTTCTGTGGCTTTACTGTGGGTTCTGCTCTTGGTGGTATTTTTTCGGCTCAACTACTTCCTCATATTGGTTGGGACGGTATTTTGCTCATTGGGGGAGTATTACCTTTAGCGACCGTACCTTTCTTATATTTTTTATTACCTGAATCTATTCGATTTTTAGTGCTTAAAAAGAAGGGTGCCGAAAAAATTGAAAAGATTATTCACCGTATCGCACCGCATTTAAATAGTGCTCCTACGTTGGTTCCAACAGTTAATGAAGTCGAAAAATCAAGTTTGAAAGATTTGTTCAATAAAGGCTTTGCTTTAGGCACTTTTTTGATTTGGTTTACCTTTTTTATGAGCCTTCTCATTATTTATATGATTTCAAGTTGGATGCCTACCTTATTGACCAATGAGGGCTTCAATTTATCCCATGCATCATGGCTGACTTCAATTTTCCAAATAGGTGGAACCATTGGTGCGATTGTCTTAGGCCTACTAATGGATAAGATGGATGCAACCAAAATTTTAAGTACGGCTTATGTTTTTGGTGGTTTTTTCTTGATTTGTTTAGGGTTTGGAATTGAACAGGCAAATACAGCTTTATTGATGTTTGCCATGTTTGGGGTAGGTGCAGGAATTAGTGGTTCGCAAGTAGGAGCAAATGCTTTTGCATCTAGTTTTTATCCAACACATTGCCGTGCAACAGGGGTAAGTTGGGCCAATGCAGTAGGGCGCTCAGGATCGATTGTGGGGTCAATTATGGGCGGCTGGTTGATGTCATTAAATCTCTCTAGCTTTGAAATTTTAAGTATTTTAGCGATACCTGCATTTTGTGCCGCTGTTTCGTTGTTACTCATTAAACGTTTAAAGAAAAATCAGTCTCAAGTTTTAGTCGCTTCGAATTGAGATAATACGATTCCACCGAACAAATATATGTCTGTGCCAAAGGATGGCGCAGACAATAATTAAAGGATGATTTGTTTCATGAAATATTTAAAAACACCATATTTAAAGTTTTCTACTCTTTTATTTATCTGTAGTGGTCATTCATTATTGTGGGCAGCCGATAGCACGCAACAAAGCGAAGATGAATGGAAGTTCACGCTAAAGAATGCCTATATTAATCGTAATTTTGATAATGATGCACTCAAAGATACCGGCAGTTGGTCTCAGGCAGCATCATTATTTTATAAATCTAAAATGCATGACACTCCATTAGTCATAGCAGATAAGCCAATCACGATTGGTGCAGATGCTTCTGTTCAATACGCCGTGCGCTTGAGTTCAGACAAACATGTCGCTGACACAGTTTTGCCTTTTAATAAAGAAACACAATCTCAAGCATCCGACTTTTTAAAATATGGTGCAACTTTAAAACTAGGTTATGACAAAACCTTGCTGAGTGTCGGTGAACTCTGGTTAGACCTGCCTGTAACGGCTGTGGACGCGAGCCGACAATTACTTGCCTCTTATTGGGGAACCAATCTTAAGTCGCAACTTTCAGATCAGCTCTATGCT
>NZ_JRVL01000107.1:0-26167 GCF_054823985.1 Acinetobacter sp. GN11
TGAAAATGGTCAAAACTTTACAGCGCAAGCGGAAGCAGATAGTCGCATCGAAGTTAAAAATGCTGTTGGTGAGGTTGTAGGATCTGGTTCAACCGATAGCATGGGTAATGTTTCTGGTTACTTGTATCAGGTCTATTTACATGGCGAAGAGCTCACTTTTGTTGTCGTTGACCGAGCGGGGAACCGTAGTACAGAGGTCAAGCAGAATGCTTTGATTGATGATATCGCACCAAATCCGATTGAGAATATTGTGCTCGACTCACACGGTCAAAACTTTACGGCGCAAGCAGAAGTAAATACTCGGATTGAAGTTAAAAATGCTGCGGGTGAGGTGATAGGTTC
This sequence comes from Acinetobacter sp. GN11, assembly GCF_054823985.1. Lineage (NCBI taxonomy): Bacteria > Pseudomonadati > Pseudomonadota > Gammaproteobacteria > Moraxellales > Moraxellaceae > Acinetobacter > Acinetobacter sp. GN11. The sequence goes on from NZ_JRVL01000107.1 coordinate 343, forward strand.
TGGTTATGTAGATGGAGCTGGTAATGTGTCAGGTTATTTTAATCAAGTCTATTTACATGGAGAGGAATTAACTTTCATCGTTGTAGATATAGCAGGTAACCGAAGTATTGAGGTTAAACAAAATGCTTTAATTGATGATGTCGCACCGCCAGCTGCTGCAAATATTACATTAGCCTCAGACGGATTGCTTTTTGGTGAGGCTGAACCAAATACAACTGTTGAAATTATTGATCAATATGGTGCAGTTATCACAACAATGTATGTTGGATATGATGGAAAATTTTATCAATGGATCAATCTGAGTCAATATCAGACACAAAATTTGAGTATTGTTGTCAAAGATATTGCTGGCAACCGAAGTGAAGTTGCTCATCAGTTAGTACCTGTATTTACGAACTCACCAATTGCTGCAACAGAGCTAAAATTGGATGTTGATGGCCATATTCTTACAGGTAAGGCGACAGTAGGAATGACGATTGTTGTTACATCCGAGGATGGTCAAAGCATTAATTGGGGGTGGAACAGTGTCGTGAACGAAGATGGTAGTTTTGCTATTGAGTTAAATGACTATTATCTAAAGGGACAGATATTACAAGTTCGAGTTTATGACCAAAATACCAATCAATATAGCCCAATCTCTGAAATTATTGCGCCTTTAGATAATATTGCTCCAGTGATTGACGATGTGGTGATTAACAATGATGGTCAGGGAATTTCAGGCCACACTGATTCAAAAGCAATCATTCAGGTAATGGATGCGGATGGGAATTTACGAGCAGAATCTCAATCGGATGAATTAGGATATTTCAATGCTAGTATTTATCCACCTATATTACGTGGAGATCAGTTATTTATCACGGTAATAGATTTAGCCAAAAATATAAGTACACCATTGAATATTACTTTTAATGCAGATACTAATGCACCTCCATTAGCAGAGCATGTTGTTGTTTCTGAAAATGGTTTGTTTATTGAGGGAACTGCTGTAGCAAGTAGTTATGTACATGTTTTTAACGTATATACTAATTATATTGGTGGTGATTCTGTAGATGAAACAGGACACTTTAATATCCAGTTGTACTCACCTCAGGTGAGTGGACAGACCTTACGCATTGTTGTGGAACAAAATGGCTATCTAAGCACTTACACCGAAATTACCGCACCTATAGATATCGTCGCACCAAATGCAGCAACTCAGCTTGTCTTAGAAGATGGAAATGTACTTTCAGGACAAGCGGAAGCATATTCAACTGTTAATATTTTTGATGATAATAATTTAGTTGGTCAAACTACTGTCAAAAATGATGGAAGTTTCACAACATACTTATGGTCACAATATTGGCATGGTGAAACATTGACGGTAAAAGTAGTTGATGCCAATCAAAATGAGAGTGAGAGTACAACGGTTGTTGCTATAAATGATACAACAGCACCGAATGTAGCCACACAGCTTGCTATGAAGGGATGGGACGAGCTCACGGGGCATGCAGAAAGTAAGGCTACTCTTGAAGTTACATATCATTTTGCTGATCAAGAACCTTTTGTAACAAATACTATGGTCATGGCAGATGGAACTTTCTCTACTTATATGTATGAGAATGCGACATCATTTGATATTACTGTTATTGATCGTGCAGGAAATCGTAGTGAAACTATCAGCAAAGCGATTAGCGACTTACATACGATCACGGTTGATCAGTTTATAGGTGATGCTACAGATAATATTTATATAGTTGATCATATAAGTGATTTTGTTCAAGAATATATTGTTGAGCCGTATGAAATATATAAAGATGTTTGGATTGATAATAGTTATACCCATGCAGAATGGGTCACTGAAGGTCATTATGAACAGATATGGCTTGTTGATGGATATTATGAACAACAATTAATAACAGATGGATTTTATGAAACGCAATGGATCACAAGTGGTTATTCAACTATACAAAAAATATATATAAATCAGGGTAATATAACTTATATAGATAATGGAACATCAGAGAGCGACTATAGTCGATATGTAGAACAACATTATGATGCTGTAAATAAGCAATGGCAAGAAGGCTATGAACTGACTTATATCCGCTCAGAGGAAGGTTGGGTTGATACTAGTCATTTTGAAGATGTTTATATTGAATTCAGCCATTATCAAGATGTTTATATTGATACAAGTCGTTATGAAGATATTTGGGTAGATACTAGCCATTATCAAGATGTTTTCGTAGAAAGCGGTTACTGGGAAAGTCAACTTGTTGAATCTGGCTATCGAGATGTTGATTTTGGTGGACACGATAAAATAATTAGCTCTGTGAGTTATAGTCTGGTTGGATACTTTGACTGGTGGACAAATATAGAAAGCGGTCGTTATGTAGAAGACTTGGAGTTGGTTGGTTCTGCTCATCTGAATGCAACAGGTAATGCTTTAGATAATCTTTTAACAGGTAACTCTGGTAATAACGTTTTGAATGGGCGTGAAGGTAACGATACCTATATGACTAATGACGGTGCTGATACCATTTTGTTCCAATTGCTAAATAGCCAAGATGCGACTGGCGGGAATGGACACGACACGGTGTTAGATTTTACTTTAGGTGATGTAAGAACTGACCTCCAAGCTGACAAAATTAATTTAAGTGAACTATTAATTGACTATTCTAGAGATCCGAGCACATTAGCTAAATTTATTACTGTAGAACAAGATGCTGGAAATACGACTATTAGTCTTGACCGAGATGGTGAGGGTACAATATTTAGTAGTATTTCATTGATTACTTTAAATCATGTAAATACAACCTTGGATGAACTGTTGAATAATCAGCAAATCATTGTTTAATATTGTTATTTTTTTTAATAAAAGAGGCTATGAAAATAGCCTCTTTTATTTTGTGCTTTAATTTTAATAAAAACTCTTCACAACTTGTTAAAAAATGACCAAAAAAGATAAGTTTTTTTTCATTTTCCCCTTGAAGCCTTTTTTTTCATCCCCACAAAAGTGACATCTAAATATTTTGTTATTGCTCTGGATTAAGGCAATAGCAATTAATCAAAAAGACTAAGTCTGGTGGAGTTAATTATGAGCAACATTCGTCCATTACATGATCGCGTTGTAATTCGTCGCGTAGAAGAAGAAACCAAAACTGCTGGTGGTATTTTACTTCCAGGTTCTGCTGCTGAAAAACCATCTCAAGGTGAAGTAATTGCAGTAGGTAATGGTCAAATCACTGAGAATGGCGTACGTGCTTTGGATGTTAAAGTTGGTGACAAAGTATTGTTTGGTACTTATGCAGGTACAACAGTGAAAGTAAGTGGTGAAGAACTCTTAATCATGAAAGAGTCAGATATTTTAGCTGTGTTGGAAGGCTAATCAATCCATAACTCAATCCATTATCAGATTCAGTATTTAAAAAGATTCGGAGTTTAATATGTCAGCTAAAGACGTAAAATTTGGTGATTCAGCTCGCTCAAAAATGATTGCAGGCGTAAACGTACTTGCAGATGCTGTTAAAGTGACTTTAGGCCCTAAAGGTCGTAACGTTGTTATCGACCGTTCTTTCGGCGCTCCGCACATCACTAAAGATGGTGTAACTGTTGCTAAAGAAATTTCATTAAAAGACAAGTTTGAAAACATGGGTGCTCAACTTGTTCGTGAAGTTTCAAGCAAAACTAACGACATCGCTGGTGACGGTACAACAACTGCAACTGTACTTGCTCAAGCAATTTTAAATGAAGGGATCAAATCTGTAACTGCAGGTATGAACCCAATGGATTTAAAACGTGGTATCGATATCGCAGTAAGAACTGTAGTTGAAAATATCCGTTCAAATGCAAAACCAGCTGATGATTTTAAAGCGATCGAACAAGTTGGTTCTATCTCTGCTAACTCTGATACTACTGTTGGTAAACTTATCGCTCAAGCGATGGAAAAAGTAGGTAAAGAAGGCGTAATCACTGTAGAAGAAGGTTCTGGCTTCGAAGACGCATTAGACGTTGTAGAAGGTATGCAATTTGACCGTGGTTATATCTCTCCGTACTTTGCAAACAAGCAAGATACTTTAACGGCTGAGCTTGAAAACCCGTTCATCCTTCTTGTTGATAAAAAAATCGGTAACATTCGTGAATTGATTTCTGTTTTAGAAGCAGTTGCGAAAACTGGTAAACCACTTCTTATTATTGCTGAAGATGTTGAAGGCGAAGCGCTTGCTACGCTTGTTGTAAACAACATGCGCGGTATTATCAAAGTATGTGCTGTTAAAGCTCCTGGTTTCGGTGACCGTCGTAAAGCAATGCTTCAAGATATCGCGATCTTGACTGGCGCGACTGTTATTTCTGAAGAAGTTGGTATGTCTTTAGAGCAAGCGACTCTTCAAGATTTAGGTACTGCACACAAGATCACTGTTTCTAAAGAAAACACTGTGATTGTTGATGGTTCTGGTGATGCAGCTGCTATTGCTGAACGTGTTCAACAAATCCGTGCTCAAATTGAAGAATCTTCTTCAGAATATGACCGTGAAAAATTACAAGAACGTGTTGCTAAATTAGCAGGCGGTGTTGCTGTAATTAAAATCGGTGCGGCAACTGAAGTTGAAATGAAAGAGAAGAAAGACCGTGTAGACGACGCACTTCATGCAACTCGCGCAGCAGTTGAAGAAGGTGTGGTTGCTGGTGGTGGTGTTGCGCTAGTACGTGCTGTAAATGTATTAGACAACTTAAAAGGCGCTAACGAAGATCAAACTGCGGGTATCAATATTTTACGCCGCGCGATCGAAGCTCCACTTCGTCAAATCGTTTCAAATGCTGGTGATGAGCCATCTGTAGTGATTAATGCAGTTAAAGCTGGTGAAGGTAACTTCGGTTATAACGCTGCAACTGGCGAATATGGCGATATGTTAGAAATGGGTATTCTTGACCCTGCTAAAGTAACTCGTTCTGCACTTGAACACGCTGCTTCTGTAGCTGGTTTAATGTTAACTACAGAATGTATGATTACTGACATTCCAGAAGATAAAGCAGCTGTTCCAGATATGGGCGGTATGGGTGGTATGGGCGGCATGATGTAATAACTCATCAACCCCTTAACCAAAAAAATCCCTGTTTATACAGGGATTTTTTATTTTTACGTGATTTTAAGAAATAGTTAAGTTCAATCACTTATATTAAAAAACAGGAACAGCAGCTAGAAGTTCCTCTTTGTTACAACCATGCTTATTTACTTATAAGCATGGTTTTTTTTATCCTAATAAAATGAACAACCATGTAATGGCAATGATAGAAAGTGCGACAAATTGAGCAGCGCTTCCCATATCTTTTGCATTTTTAGAAAGCTGATGTTTTTCAAGAGAAACTCGATCAACGACTGCTTCAATAGCTGAATTGAACAGTTCAACGATCATTGCAAATAAACATACAATAATGAGTAATACATGTTCACTGCGGGTTACATCAAGAAAAAAACTGACTGGAATTAAAATAAGATTAATTAAAACAATTTGTCGGAAAGCGGCTTCATTTTTATAAGCTGCTTTAAATCCGGAAATAGAGTAGCCCGTTGCATTTAATATACGCTTAAGGCCTGTTTTGCCCTTATAAGGAGAATAGCTATTCATTTACTTATATTTCTGACACATTTCATGCATTATACAATTTGGGTCTTAAAAAATTATTAAATCTTTTTTAAAGATTTTGACTTTATAACTGAATAGAGAAGAAGAGATGAAAAAATTATGTGTAGCTTTGGGTCTTGCATTTTGTAGCATGCATGCTGCGTATGCTGAGCAAGCGCCCACTCAACAAGTACCTGGATATTATAAGCATCAATTCGGAAAATACCGTGTGACTTCTTTACTTGATGGTACGATTTATCTAAATCCTGACTTGTTTAAAAATTTAAATCAGACTCAGAAAACTAAAATATTAACTAAATATGCTGCTGTGAATGAGAAGGGAATTCAAACTTCGGTCAATGCATTTTTAGTTGATGATGGCAAAAGTTTGACGCTTGTTGACAGTGGTGCAGCAAGTTGCTTTGGTCCACAACTTGGTTCGATTGCAAAAAATATTGAATTGGCAGGGTATCAACTGGCAAATGTAAAAACAGTGTTGCTCACACATTTACATCCAGACCATGTGTGCGGAATTGCTCAAAATGGGAAAGCTGTATTTCCAAATGCAACCGTTTATGCACATGAACGCGAGGCTGATTATTGGTTAAATCCAGCTTCTGAAAAAACAGTGCCAGTGAATCAAAAAGCAAATTATTTAGGTACTGTTAAAAATGTAAAAGCTGCACTTGCTCCATATCAAGCAACAAAAGCATTCAAGACATTTAAAGATGGTGATGTCATTCAAGGCTTTGAAGTGATCGATACGCGTGGTCATACACCTGGTCATCATAGCTTTCGCTTAAAGAGTAATGATCAACAAATCATTTTTGTGGGAGATATCGTTCACTCACATTCTTTGCAGTTTGATGCTCCAAAAACAGGTGTGGATTTTGATGTGAATTCTGAGCAGGCGATTAATACCCGTTTAAAAATGTTCGCTGAAATTTCAAATAAACAGCAGTGGGTCGCAGCACCACATTTACCATTCCCAGGTATTGGTCATGTTTATAAAGTAAATGCTGAGCAATATCAGTGGATTCCTCTCTATTTTGATAATGTCGTAGAGAAATAAAAAAACAGGGCATTTATTGCCCTGTTTTTTTATTAAAAACTTTAATTATTTTGCGGCTTTTTCATAATTAATAACAGCTTCACGGCCAAGTGCTGGGTCATCTGTAAAGACCCCATCAACACCCGCTTTGAAATAGGCTTCAAACTCTTTTAAAGCACCAGTTGGGCAGCGCTCAGCTGGTTTATCTTGACTGCATTTTAAAGGCTTTGGTAAGAAATTATTTTCTGGACGGAAAGTATAAGGATGTACTTTTAAGCCAGCTTTATGCGCATCAGAAATAAACGAAGTCGTTTGAACTGAGCCATTGTCATTAAAGTTCAGAATATAGCCTTTACTTGGACCTACACCATTTGCATATTTAGCTACGTCTTTTAAGCTTTGTGCTGTGGCTAAATCAGCATAAGTTTTAGTTTCACCAGATTCAACGAAGTCGGCTGGTTGAGAGGTTTTAGCGTCATAAAGTTGAATAATTTGTGCATGTTTAATGGTTTTATGAAGGTCGAGCTGATCTTTTAAATATTTTAAATTACTCACTTCAAAAGACTGTAAATAGACAGGTGCAATATCACGTGTATATTTATATTTGGCTAATGTTTTAAGAAGGGTATCTTCCATTGCCAGATTATGATTTTTAAAGTAAGTTGGATGTTTGGTTTCAATATATAAACCAATAATTTTTCCTGTTTTTTTATAATTTGCTTCAGCCAGCTCAATCACTTGTTCTAGAGTCGGGACAGGGTAAAGGTCATTATAGGCTGTGTTTGCAGGTCGGAATTCTGGAATACGTTCACGCGCTTTAAGTTGCTGTAATTCACTTAAAGTGAAGTCCTCTGTAAACCACCCCGTTAAGTCTTTGCCGTCAATATTTTTTGTTTTTTTACGGTCTGCAAACTGAGTTAAAGTACTTACGTTGGTTGTTCCACCAATCTCATTTTCATGGCGAGTAACTAACACACCGTCTTGTGTAGACACTAAATCTGGTTCAATAAAATCTGCACCATCATCAATGGCTTTTTGATATGAAGCTAGAGTGTGTTCAGGACGTAAAGCGCTAGCGCCACGGTGCCCAATCACTAAAATTTTAGGTAGTTGATACTCTGGTGTGGTTGGCGTGTTTTCAGTTTTATCATCGTCATTACAGCCAACCAAGCTAATTAAACTTAAGCATAAAATTGCTCTTTTAAACATAATTCTACTCATATTGTTTTAGTTGAAACGGCTCTAGTCTGCTGATTGAGTTTGACGTGATCATGAAGAATTCATGAATTTTCAGTGACACTTGTTAAAACCTTCTTTATGGGTTTGTAGGAAATAGCCATTCCTGCTTTGTTTTTGTCCTAATTGCATTTATTGTGTTAATTCTACTTGTCTTTTATATATTGCTCGTTGATGATCAAGATGCCGAATTCGGTATTGCCACCCGTTATTGACGACTTAATTCTGAGCAGCCATGCTATCTAAATTTTTTATTCAGCGCCCTATTTTTGCCAGTGTACTTGCAATTATTGTTATGGCATTTGGTATTTTCTCGGTTCTGAATTTGCCAGTAGAACGCTACCCCGATATTGCACCTCCAAAAATTACAGTATCGGCAAGTTATAGTGGGGCAGATGCACAGACGGTTGAGCAAAGTGTTACTCAGATTTTAGAACAGCAAATACAAGGTATTGATCACTTACTTTATTTCAGCTCTACCAGTGATTCGTCGGGACGTAGCCGAATTACGATTAGTTTTGATAATGGAACAAATCCAGATACGGCACAGGTGCAAGTACAAAATAGCATTAGTGGCGTCATAAGACGTTTACCAGATGAAGTACAACGCCAAGGGGTGACGGTAAGTAAGTCTTTGGGCGATACTTTCATGGTGGTGGGTTTATATGACTCGACTGGTAAAGCGGGGAACATTGAGCTATCAGACTATTTAACAACACATGTGGTAGATGACTTAAACCGTATTGAAGGGGTTGGTGAGTCCGATGTGTTTGGTTCGCAATATGCAATGAGAATCTGGCTAAACCCCGATAAATTAAAACAATATAATTTAATGCCAAGTGATGTTGCCAGTGCAATCACCGCTCAAAATACCCAAGTGGCTGCGGGTGCAATTGGTGATTTACCTGTTATTGATGGGCAATATTTAAATACTAAAGTTACAGCCGGTTCTCGATTAAAAACAGTCGAAGATTTTAAAAATATTGTAGTGAAATCAACTCAAACAGCGAGTTATGTTTATTTAAAAGATATTGCCAGAGTTGAGTTGGGTGCAGAAAATTATCAGTCTTTTAATACCATCAATGGTTATCCTGCCGCAGGTTTAGGTATTTCGCTATCTTCAGGTGCGAATGCCATTCAAACCTCTAAGCTTATTCATCAGACTCTAGATCAGATTACAAGCAAGTTACCAGCCGGATATAAAATTGTTTATCCACGAGATAACACGCCGTTTGTTCAAGAGTCGATTAAGGAAGTTGTAAAGACGCTTATTGAAGCGATTATTCTCGTTATTTTGGTGATGTTCCTATTTTTACAAAGCTGGCGCGCTACACTCATTCCGAGTATTACCGTGCCAGTTGTTATTTTAGGAACTTTTGCTGTTTTATATGTGCTCGGTTTTAGTATTAACACTTTAACCTTATTTGCATTGGTGCTTGCCATAGGCTTGTTAGTAGATGATGCAATTGTAGTCGTGGAAAACGTTGAACGGCTCATGCATGAACAGCATTTAACACCCAAAGAAGCAGCGATTGAGTCAATGGGCGAAATTAGTGGTGCTTTAATTGGGATTACATTGGTATTAACTGCTGTTTTTATTCCAATGTCTTTTTTAGGTGGCTCAATTGGGGTGATTTACCGCCAGTTTTCCATTACCTTAGTTGCCGCTATGGCGTTATCGCTCGTTGTTGCATTAGTCCTAACACCTGCATTGTGTGCCCTAATTTTAAAGCCTAATCCTCAGCCTATGCGTTGGGCGGTTTGGTTTAATCAAAAGATTGATCAACTTAAAAATCAATATATTAAGATCGTTCAAACAAGTATTCGTCACAGTAAGTCGGTTGTTGTGATTTTTGTGGCTTTGATTGCTGTTTTTGCACTGTTCTATAGTGGTTTAAAAAGTGGATTTATTCCTAAAGAAGATCAAGGGATTTTAAGCGTTCAAATTAAGCTTGTTGATAGTGCTCCAATTTCTCAAAGTCAGAAAATTGGTGAACAAGTTCGTCAATATTTTTTATCTCAAGAAGATAAAAATGTCGACTTAGTCTTGATCCGCTATGGTCGAAACAATTCGGGTACAGGGCAGAACTTGGCGCAAGGGTTTATTGCTTTAAAACCGTGGGATGTACGTACTGGAAAAGAAAACTCAGCGGATGCTATACAAAAGCGTGCAATGAAATATTTTAGTCAATTAAATAATGCTCAAATTAATGTGACTTTGCCACCTTCGGTAAATGGTTTAGGTCAAACCGATGGTATGGATTTATGGATTCAAGATTTAAATGGGCAAGGACAAGATTTTCTAGATAGCACCTTCCGTCAATTGCAAACTCAAAGTAAAAATTATTCAACTTTTGAAAACTTTGATAAGCAATCAACCAATAGTAAAGCAAATCTCAATATCAAGATTGATCAGAAACAAGCGTTAGCAAATGGTTTAGAACTACCCGCAATTAACAACACTTTGTCGAGTGCGTGGGGTGGAACATATGTAAATGACTTTATTGACCGTGGTCGTATTAAGCGTGTCATGATTCAAGGAGATGCTCAGTTCAGATCGAAACCTGAAGATTTATATAACTGGTCTGTGCGTAACAACCAAAATGAAATGGTGCCTTTTAGCTCATTTGCTAACTTTAGCTGGGGCGGTGCCCCTGAAATCGTAAAACGCTATATGGGTTATAGTGCCTTGCAGTTACAGGCAGATGTTGCGAGTGGTAGCAGTTCAGGTCAGGCAATGAAAGATGTTGAACAACTTGTAAATCAGCAAAAAGATGTTGGTTTAGCTTGGACAGGTTTATCTTTTGAAGAACAGAAGTCGACAAATCAGGCTGTCTGGTTATATTTAATTTCGGCAGGCTTTATTTTCTTATGTTTAGCCGCTCTATATGAAAGCTTGAGCATTCCAGCCGCTGTGATGACCTCTATTCCGCTAGGTGTCGGAGGAAGTGTCATTTTCTCTTATATTTTTGGACTACCCAATGATGTGTATTTCCAGATTGCACTGTTAACCACGATTGGCTTGTCATGTAAAAACGCAATTTTAATTGTTGAGTTTGCTGCCTTGGCTCAAGAAAAGGGTAAGAATGCCATTCAGGCGGCTTTAGAAGGCGCTAGCTTGCGTCTAAGACCGATTTTAATGACATCTTTAGCATTTGGTGCAGGTGTGATTCCTCTCGTGTTTGCTCAAGGTGCTGGGGCTGTGAGCCGACAAGAAATCGGTATTAGTATTTTAGGTGGCGTTATGTTTGGTACGGTGCTGGTTTTATTCTTTATTCCAGTTATGTATGTGTTATTGCGTTCACTATTTAGATCGAAAGCGTCTAGTTAAAAGTAAACAATTTAAAAAGAGGCATTAAATCAAGTATATTAAGTTTAACTTCTCTTCATATATTTGATTTCGATGCCTCAAGAAAAAAAATTAACAGAGCAACAGGTCATCGCATTAGAACGAGACCTTGCCAAGTTTGCCACCATGATGGATAGCGCAGTACGCATTCCTTTTACGAAGCAGGGCATTGGTGCCGATGCTGCACTGAGCACGATTCCTATTGCTGGTGATGTCGCTGGTTTTGTACTGACGTGTTATGCGATTTATAAAGCTAAACAGATTGGTGTACCACGACACAAATTAACTCCAGTTATCAAACTGGCAGTTGTCGATGCTGTAGTAGGTTTTGTTCCAGTTGCTGGGACTATTTTCGATATATTTATACGTCCTAGTAGAAAAGCATTAGATGTGGTTCATACGCACATACGTGAAGAATATGCGATTCAAAGCGATATTCATGTTGTTCATCCATATTTGCATGAAAAGCTCGAAAAGAAGCAGCAGCACTCAGCCTTCTGGCGTAATCCTGTGGTGAGTTGGTTATGGTTGCATATACCCGATTTATTAGGTGCGTTTGTACTGCTTTTAATTGGCTTCGCTGTTTGGTGGGGCGCAAGTTATTTGTGGGGTCTCTATCAGACCATGTAATAAAAATAAAGCCTCCAGTTGGAGGCTTTATTTTTTCACGTTAAACGTTTTATGGGCAATCTAATTGATGTAAAGCTGCCACACGTTGTTCAATTGTTGGGTGGGTTTGGAACAAAGCAGCTAAGCTAAAGCCTTGTTCTTTACCTTCCGCAATTGCGAAAGCTTTCATTTCTTTTGGCATTTGATCTGGCAATTCTGTCTCAGCTTGTAGACGTAATAATGCAGAAATCATTGCTTGTTTACCTGCTAAACGTGCACCTGCTTCATCAGCACGGTATTCACGATAACGAGAGAACCACATCACAATCGCAGAAGCGAGAATACCAAAGACGATATCTAATACCATGGTAATAAGGAAATAACCCATACCTGGGGCTTGATCATCTTGACGACCAAAAACATTACGGTCGATAAAATCACCGACTACGCGAGCAAAGAACATAACAAAGGCGTTCACGACACCTTGGATGAGTGCTAGGGTAACCATGTCACCGTTCGCAACGTGACCAATCTCGTGCGCAAGCACAGCACGTAGCTCATCTTTGTTCATACGTTCAAGTAGACCAGATGAAACGGCAACTAAGGCATCATTCTTATTCCAGCCTGTTGCAAAGGCATTGGATTGATATGATGGAAAAATACCAACCTCTGGCATGTTAATACCAGAACGTTGAGAAAGTTCAGCGACTGTTTGCAATAACCAGCTTTCAGCTTGGTTACGAGGAGCATTCGGGTCGATCAGTTCTGTACCGGTCGTTTTCTTAGCCATCCATTTTGACATGAATAACGAGATTAAAGATCCCACCATACCAAACACAAAACAGATCACTAAAAGGTTGCCTAGATTCAAGCCACCCGCGCCATGGTAACTACCGACACCGAAGAGTGACAAAATAATGCCAGCTACAACCAGTACCGCGAGGTTGGTAAGCAAAAACAAACCAATCCGCATCATTGAGAAAACCCTCTTATAAATAAAATGTTATCTGATTTACAAATTCTAAATCATGCAGCTAATATGCGGGGCTTAGGGGAAAAATTCAAGAAAAAAATAAGGAATTGATACATTCTTTCATGTTGCAGAATGTACCTAAATTTAAAGAATTATTGGCTAAAATCGTCTAAATGGTAAGGATCAGGTAATAGATCATTACAATTTAAAGCACAGAAACTTGACGGAATAAACCGTTAGTAAACGTTCTTATTCTATTCGAATATGTGCAGTTGCTGTGGCATTGTTTGTGACATAAGTACCTGTAGGCGCATCAGTAAATGTGCCATTTGATAAAGTCACAATTTGACGAGAAGAAGAATATTTAGGAGCTGGTGCTGCTATTTGAGCTGTTGTGTTTTCCACTAAATTAGAAGATTGAGAATTGACTTGTGCTGGAGTATTAGAGGAATTAGAAAATGATGAAAAACCTGAACCAGATGAATATAAGTTTTGATATCGGCTCGTTACACGGCGCACGTAGTCTTGTGTTTCACGAAAAGGTGGGATACCGCCGTATTTATCAACGTTTCCTTCGCCCGCATTATAAGCAGCAAGCGCCATTTGAGTATTGCCACGAAAACGCTTGAGCAACCAGCTTAAATATTTTGCACCTGCAAAGATATTTTGCTGAGCATCAAAGGCATTGGTCACGTTAAATCGACGTGCAGTCGCCGGCATAAGTTGCATAAGACCTTGTGCTCCCACAGGAGAGCGGGCATTTGCATTAAATCCTGACTCGGTATGCATGACGGCCTTAATTAAGCCTTCAGATACACCATGCTGTAGAGCAGCTTGTTTAATAATATGGTCAAAAGCATTTTTATTTTTATTGTAGCTTGGCAGAACAGAAGCTTCTGATGCTCCCCAGTTCGTATAACTATGAATATTACTGTCAGGGTAATAAGTCACTTTTACTTTTTTAAGTGACTGATCATAACTTTTTCGGTTAGTCAGCAATGTACTACCATTTTTATCTTGGTAGACATACATTTGACCTGCTGAGCTCGACGTTATGCCGACCGAAAAAGTAGTCATCCCCAGTAAACAAGAAAAAAGAAATTGAACCGATTTTTTCATTTTATGTTATTCACAATTTTAAGATATTCAAAACTTGTCGAAGAGTTTATCAAAAAATATTACAGAAAGAACTTTTGTGTAATTTTTTTTATTTCGACTCTTTCAAAAAATCAAGCTGTTTTGTTCGAATGCTCATCAAAAAAAATTAAAAATTATTTTTAAAATGATTCTATTGACTTGAATAACATGTTGATATTCAAGGGTAAAAAACATTGGTTAAAAAATGATCAATTTAAATAAAACCCTTAACAGAAGGTCTAAACAGTTTGTCAAGTACGAAGAAATCCACAATTTTATCCACAGGTTTTGTGGAAAACTGTGGAAAAGTCCAAAAAGTAAGCACTTTGCACAAAATTTGAACGCTTCAGTCAAAATAGAGCACGACTTTTGCATCATGCAAGAGCAATGTGACGGCTTCAAGAATTGAAACTATTCTTTTGATGCGATTCTCTTCCGAATCATATAAAATTGCGCGGTATTTTTATTTATGGGTATATCTCGTCTATGTACGCGCCAGTTGAGTCTAATCAGGGATTTAATTTTAAGCCTGAACTTCCAACAAGCTCGGCCTATTACCGTTTGCTCAAGAAGCTTCGCCGTCAAGTTGGGCATGCTATTCGTGACTTCAAGATGATTGAAGAGGGCGATAAGGTCATGGTGTGTGTGTCTGGTGGTAAAGACAGTTATACCTTGCTCGATATCATGTTGCAGTTTAAACGTATTGCACCAATCAATTTTGATGTTGTCGCGGTTAACCTTGATCAAAAGCAACCCGGCTTTCCTGAAGATGTCTTACCTCGTTATATGGAAGAAAATAACATTCCATATTACATTTTAGAAAAAGACACCTACACCATTACCAAACGTTTAACGCCAGAAGGTAAAACCTACTGTGCAGTATGTTCACGTTTACGCCGTGGTTCTTTATATGGCTTTGCACAAGAAATTGGAGCGACTAAAGTTGCTTTAGGACATCACCGCGATGACATCCTTGCAACGTTCTTCTTAAATCTGTTTCATGGTGGTAGCTTAAAGGCGATGCCTCCAAAGCTTTTATCATCAGATAAGAAGAATATTCTGATTCGTCCATTGGCATATGTTGAAGAAAAAGACATCATCAAATATGCCGAGTTACGTCAGTTCCCAATCATTCCATGTAACCTTTGTGGTTCGCAGGAAAATTTACAGCGTGCCATGCTTAATGAAATGCTACGTGATTGGGATAAACAATATCCGAAACGCTTACACAGTATTTTCGGTGCGTTACAAAACGTATCGCCGTCTCAGTTAGCGGACCGTGAATTGTTCGATTTCGAAGCTCTAGATTCTCAGCGCGAGCTAGATTTTAAAGATCCGGAAGAGCTTAAAAACCGTTTAGACGTCGTGAACTTAAGTTTTGCTGCTGAGTAAAACTACTTGATAAGTCAATTAAAGGCACTTTATAAACAAGTGCCTTTAATGTATCAAAATACTAAAAAATGAATGTTCCGTACAAAAAGTCATAGCCCTAAATTTAAATTACATGCTATAACAACGCTCAAGCAGAATTGCTTCACATGATGTTGTCTGGATAGACAACTAGAGAAATTGAACAAATAAATTTGAGGAAGAATCATGCCTGCATTTTTAACTGAAGATTGGTTTGCTACTGTCGAAAAATTAACTGCTGAAGCAGGGGATCTTAATTTGCCACCTGCTCTTGCGAATTTGGCAATTAATTTAGTAGTTACAGATGCTTCTGGAAATACCGAATTAGCTTTAGATGGGGGTAAAATCCAAAAAGGTTTGTCTTCAAATGCCAAAACAACTTTAAATATGGATGCTGAAACTTTACGTAAAGTATTCTTAGAGTTTGATATGGCTGCTGCTATGCAGGCATTCATGACTGGTAAAATTAAAGTTCAAGGCGATATGTCTCAATTAATGGCTTTACAAACAGCTAAGCCAAGCCAAGAACAAAAAGATTTATTTAAGAAAGTATTAGAGCATACAGCTTAAATTTAAAAGAATTCATATAAAAAGCTTACCCCAAGAGGTAAGCTTTTTATTCATACAAACAAAGAATTTATCAACTTTTAAACAATAAAAATTAGATATTGATTCGTGTTTGCGCTGTTTTGATATGTTCAAGATAAGCACGAATACGAGTGACATATTGAACCGCTTGCTTATATCGACCATTACGCGTTTTATTACTTTGCAAATAATCGTAGAGATTAACCCATTGGTTCGGATCTTTCCCTTGTGCTTGCAAGCGCTTCTGAATCTGGTTTACCGCACCTGGTCCCATATTATAGGCCACCAGCGCATACCAGTTTCGATCAGGGAAAGGAATATCATCATATTCACTTAGCATCTGGTCGTAATACTTCGCGCCACCTTGAATGCTTTGAGCTGGATCACTACGATTGCTCACACCCATTGCTCGAGCAGTGCTATTGGTCAGCATCATTAAGCCACGAACACCTGTGGGAGAAACAGATTCTGGCTTTAAATATGATTCTTGATAACCAATTGCGGCAAGTAAATGCCAGTCGAGATCATATTTAGCTGCACTTTGTTTAAAGCTCGCTTTATAAATCGGTAAACGCGTCGTTAAGTCACGTTGAATGGTTGACCAAGACTCTGGTTTCACCACATTGCGGTTATAGAAAGAAGCGAGTTGCTGAGTCACACCATTTTGCTTACTTTGGCATACATAGCCACTAGCGGTCTGGGTGAGCGGGTCATCAGCTTGTTTAAACACCCAGCTTAACTCAGGATTTAAACCATTTTTTTGCAAATCGACTGTGTCACCACAACTTGCAGAAAAAGACATCAAACCTTTGTTCTCGATAGTACTTAAACCAGCGGTCGTCATTGCAAAGTTTGCTTTACCTTGCTGAACCCATCTAAGTGCAGTGGCATTGTCTGCCACGATTTTAAAGTCCAGCTTTACATCAAGGGTTTGTGCATAGTTACGGGCTAAGTCGTAACCAAAACCATGTAAAAACTGATCTTCTTTGAAAACGGTTGTCGGGCTTTCTACCGCAACAACAGTTAAAGTGTTTGTATTTACTACAGTATTGTACTGTAGGGTTTTTCCTGCATTAATACTATGAAATGGAAAAAGCATAGTACTGAGTGCAAGTGCTTTTAACGGGAGAGAAGAAAATAAAGAGTTAAGGCAAAGCCTCGACCCTGAACTTGAATTACTGTGCATGTTGTCTCCGCTACAGATAATTTATGCCCAAAAAGTCAGACAATAAGCTGCCATAACTTCTAAAAGTTGATAAATTCAATAAGGGGTGGGCAGTCATGACGTCATTCAAAATGACATGAAATGAAAAAAACAAACTGTGTAGAAAATCTACATAGTTTTCTAGAAGGTTAAAAATTGCTCAACATTTAATCTGCGCGCATCATAGTATTGAAAAAAAGTATTGTCAAATTTCGTACAATTAAATATTCGATATATCATCATAAACACATGAATTTCTTAAGGAAGAAAATTTATACACTTCTGATATGAGAAAATAGGGTATAAAATGCTACATCTTGTAAGCGATATGTTGTTGAACAGTGGTTTTTAATCATGAAATCTAACTTAATTACTCGGTCAGGGCATGACAAATTAGTTGCTGAATTAAAACAACTTTGGCATGAAGAACGACCGGAAATCACAAAGAAAGTGAATTGGGCTGCCAGCTTAGGCGACCGCAGTGAAAATGCCGATTATCAATACAATAAGCAGCTCCTTAGAAAAATTGATCGACGCGTACGCTATTTAGGAAAACGTTTAGAAGAATTAAAAATCATTGATTACGCACCTGAGCAAGACGGAAAGGTTTACTTCGGCGCTTGGGTAGAGATTGAAAACGAAGAAGGCGAGCAAAAAACTTTACGTATTGTGGGAATCGATGAAATTTATGATCATCACCCGCAACATATCTCAATTGAATCGCCGATGGCTCGTGCACTGCTCGGCAAAGAAGTAGATGATGAGATTGAAGTACACACGCCATCTGGAAAAAAGCTTTGGTATATCAATACAATTCGTTATGAAAAGAATGAAAACCCAGAAAACTAAATCAATTTGTATTTATTTTGAGCGTTTGAATTAAAAGTTAAATAAAAGGTTTGCCAACTTGGGTTTTTATTTATATTATAGCGCTCGTTGGAAGCGTGGCAGAGCGGTTTAATGCACCGGTCTTGAAAACCGACGAGGGTGTGAGTCCTCCGTGAGTTCGAATCTCACCGCTTCCGCCAAATTCTTAAAAAGCCCTTGTTAATGACGAGGGCTTTTTTTTTATGCCTGTTATTTTATTGCTCTGTTTATATCAATTTTGAATAACGCTATTTAATTTTTATAAAAATATGTGCCTATATTTTTCCTTATTGTGATCTTAGTTTGATTTATAAGTAATAAAAATCGATTGTCCTTCTCATTTAATAACTCATTCTCTATTCTTAAAATAAAAACTTTAATCTTCATTTAAGTTCAACTATTTAATTTATTACATAGCAATTGATTTCTTTAATAGGTCAGAAAAACTCAAACATGACTTTATTTTAGCTAAATCAAAAAATTAAAGTGAGTTATAAAAAATGAACCAATTCGTAACAAGCTCGAAGAATATTATTCGTGGTAAATTTCACCCCGAATTTTTGCAAGATGAAGTACTCGCCGATATTTTTATTCAAACTGCTCAAAATCTCTCAGATAAAACAGCTTTAATTGAAGCAAATAAAACGTTGACGTATGGGGAGTTATATCAGCAAGCCTTAATTATGGCTCAACATTTGACGATAAGAGGGGTAAAACCAGGTCATATTGTTGGGTTATGGGTACCTCGTGGTATTGAGCTTTTAAAAGCCCAATTGGCGATTTGTTTGAGTGGCGCAGCTTGGCTTCCTTTTGATATGGATACGCCAGCCGACCGTATTGCGGTTTGTCTTGAAGATGCCGAAGCTGTCGGGATGATTACTACCGATGAATGGTATGAACACTTAGCTGAAGTGCCACAAACAAAATGGACAAATACTGAACTTCAAAAGCCACTCAGTGAAAATATTCCTTTAGCTAGAACGACCTCCGATCAACCTGCGTATATTATTTATACGTCAGGCTCAACGGGTAAGCCGAAAGGGATTGTGATTACCCAAAAAAATATTTGTCACTTTCTACGTAGTGAAAATAATATTTTAGATATTCAAGAGCAAGATAAAGTCTATCAAGGCTTTTCTGTCGCTTTTGATATGTCGTTTGAAGAAATCTGGCTGTCTTATTTGGTTGGTGCAACTTTGTGGATTGCACCTAAGTCGCTTGTCAGTGACCCTGAACGTTTGTGCCAAACATTAAAGCAGGAACAAATTACAGTATTACATGCTGTTCCAACATTACTGGCTTTATTCCCTGAAGATGTACCTAACTTAAGAATTATTAACTTAGGTGGGGAAATGTGTCCGGACTCACTGGTGGACCGTTGGGCATTACCTCACCATCAAATGTTTAACACTTATGGTCCAACTGAGACTACGGTTACTGCAAGCCTTGAGTCGTTAGAACGTGGTAAACCCGTCACAATTGGGAAACCATTACCAAACTACGGTATGTTGGTGATCAACGCAGAACGAGAATTATTGGCTCAAGGTGAAACAGGTGAGCTGTGTATTTTCGGTCCGAGTGTAGCACCGGGCTATTTAGGCAGACCTGATTTAACGGCTGATAAGTTTATTCAGAACCCGTGGGCAATGAGTGCGGATGAAGAGTTGCTTTACCGTACTGGGGATTTGGCAAAAATTGATGAATTTGGTCAAGTACATTGCTTAGGTCGTGCTGATGATCAGGTAAAAATTCGTGGTTTCCGTGTTGAACTCGGTGAAATTGAAGCGGCACTTTGTGATATTGAAGGGATTGGTACCGCAGCAGTCATTCTACGTCAAGAAGACGGAATTGATCAGCTTATTGCCTTTATTGCAGCTGAGCTTGATGCGAAACAGGCCATAGAAATTAAACAACTTCGTCATACTCTAGCTCAACGTTTACCACCTTATATGGTGCCGAATCGCTTTGAGATTATTGAAGAAGTACCGCGTTTATTATCTGGAAAAATTGACCGTAAGGCTTTAAAAGCAAGACCACTTACGAGTGTGATTGACCGCAGTGAATCTGACCAGCCACAAAATCCAGCCGAAGAAATTTTATTTGAAATTTTGAACCGTCTGTTTCCTAACATGCCGATTAAACTAGATTCGGATTTCTTTGATGATTTAGGTGGGCATTCGCTTTTAGCTGCTGTTTTAGTTTCAAATTTGCGTGAACATCCTCAATATAGCCATCTTACAATTCAAAGCTTATATCAAGCGAGAAGAGTGGGAGCAATTGCTGCTTTAATGTTGGAACAACCAGAACCAACATTATTTGATAGCCAAATTGGGCAAGACAACCCGCGTAATCAAACTTATAAATGGTTATGTGGTATTGCACAGCTTGCGACTATTCCAGTTTTAATTTCGATTAATATTTTGCAGTGGTTAGCACCATTCTTTACTTACCACTATTTTACTGGTGGAACTCGAGATAGCATTCCATATGCAATCGCGTTGTCTCTATTGGTTTATATCAGCGTTATTATTACCAGTTTCGTCGTTTCAATTGCCGTCAAACGATTATTAATGTTAGGCATTGGTGCTGGACGTTATCCACTTTGGGGAATGACGTATTTCCGTTGGTGGCTAGCAGACCGTATTAGCAATATTTCACCAGTTTATTTATTGTCAGGTTCAACTTTACTTAACCTCTATTTAAGAGCACTGGGCGCAAAAATTGGACATGATGTCACGATTAGTTCAGTTCATATTCGCATGCCATCTTTATTAACTGTTGAAGATGGTGTGAGTATTGGCTCTCAAGTAAATTTAGAAAATGCCAAAGTCGAACATGGTCATTTGGTGTTGGGTTCAATTCATCTTAAAGAAGATAGTTATGTGGGTTCATATGCTGTATTGGAAGAAAATACAGTGTTAGAAAAACAAGCTCATGTAAATGCCTTAACTTCAATTGAATATGACATGGTTGTACCGGCTGGAGAAATTTGGGATGGTACGCCAGCTAAGAAAATAGGGCATGTAGATGAACACGCTAAAATGCCAGAACGTCCTAAATTATCGTTCATTCGTAAAATTTCTGAATATGGATATTATGGTGTTAGTGCATTAATCATTGCTTGTATCTTCTTTATTCCAATTTTCCCAAGTTTCCTTTTGGTCGATTGGTTAGATGTAAACGTATTTAATATTAATCCGGATAACCACCTGCAAATCGCACTTTATTATTTTGCTTTAGCGATTCCAGCTAGTGCAATGATGATGATGATTACTGCTGTTATTTCTTCAGCAATACGCAAAATTGCATTGCCTCGTCTTGAGACTGGAACGTACGCTGTTCATGGCAGCACCTATTATCGTAAATGGTTTGCATCTCAAATTTTAGAAACAAGCTTACAAACATTGCATGGTCTGTTTGCTACGATTTATGCGCCAACATGGTTCCGTATGTTAGGGGCGAAAGTAGGTAAAAATACCGAAATTTCTACAGCAAATGGTGTTATTCCTGAAATGCTGACTTTGGGCGAAGAAAGCTTTATTGCCGATGCTGTAATGTTGGGTGATGAAGAGATCAAAGGCGGTTGGATGACATTAAAATCGACCAAAATCGGTAACCGTAGCTTTGTCGGAAACAGTGCTTATATTGCTGATGGAACTGTTTTACCAGATAACGTTTTAATTGGCGTGCAGTCAAAAACACCAGATAACCTTGAAATGTATGAGGGTCAAACCTGGTTTGGTTCGCCGCCATTATTATTGCCTGCACGTGAAGCAGCCGAAAAATATCCTGACCACTTAACGTTTAAACCAAGCTTCAAGCGCCGTTTCATGCGTGGTTTTATTGAAGGCCTTCGTGTTGTATTGCCAGCCGCACTCGCAATTGGCGTGGGTTATATGATTGTGCTTGAGATTATTGATGTTATTAACAAATACAACATTCCAACTGGTTTATTGGCTTTAACGCTTGCTGGTTTGCTCTATGGTGTCGGCTGTTTCATTATTGTTGCATTGATGAAATGGACTTTAATTGGACGTTATCAACCGCGTTCAGCGCCAATGTGGACGATGTTTGTGTGGTTAAGTGAAGGGATTACCAGCTTATATGAATCAGTTGCCATTCCAAACTTCTTAAACTACTTAAGAGGAACGCCAATGCTGCCATTCTTCTTGCGTATTTTGGGTGTTCAAATTGGTAAAGATGTTTACATGGATACGGCTGATATCACTGAGTTCGACTGTGTAAGCATTGGTGACCGTGCTGAGTTTAATAGCTTCTCAGGCCCACAAACCCACTTGTTTGAAGATCGTATTATGAAAATTGGACAAGTGAATATTGGAAATGATGTGGTTGTAAATTCACGTAGTATTATTTTATATAACGCCAACGTTAACCATCATGCAGTGTTAGGACCCTTAACATTAGTTATGAAAGGTGAAAATATTCCTGCTAAATCTGCGTGGATTGGTTCACCAGCCGTGCCTTGGGTTCATAAATAATTGAAACTGAGTTTAACTAATTAATTTAAAAGCCTTTGTGAAAACAGGGGCTTTTTTTATGCATACGGCATAAATTACAGTCATAGTTAGCTTAAATATTGCTAACAAATCCTGAAAATTTCATATAAATCAAACAAGTACATATTTTAATCAAAACTGTTTTATTTATATAATATGTTTTTTATTATCAGTACCTTACCAAGAGCACGTCTATATATCAAAATTGAACAAGTTATTTGTAGAATATTCACTTATTGATATATGATGGTCCAATATTTAGAAACTGATTCAAAACATAATTCTATTGTTCAGCGAGCAAGATCAAGGAAGACATTAGGCTGAATTCAGGCTTCTAAACCCTTATATATCTGGAAATTACTTCCAGCCAAATATTGCATTTCGACTCAATGGTTGGGAATGCCTCATTCTTTTGTAGAGTAGGCGTTTCCTATTTTAGGATGTATCTATGAAAAAATTATTTAGTGTCCTGTTCAGCGCATCTGTACTCACACTGACTGCATGTAATAAACAACCTGCACAAACTGAAAATACAGCACCAGCTAAAGACAAAACTGAGTCAGTACGCACAATTAAACTTGTTTCAACAGGTTCAGACACTGACGTATGGAAATACGTTGCAACGCTTCCTGAAACTAAAGAAGCGGGCATTAAACTTGAAGTGACTAACCTGACTGACTACGTTGTGTTGAACACATCTGTAGCAAGTGGCGAACAAGACGTAAATGCATTCCAGTCATTTAACTATTTAGCAGCTTACAACGCTTCAAATACAGCTAAAGTTGCTGCTGTTGCGACAACTTACTTGGAACCAATGGGCCTTTATGCAAATAAAGTTAAAACTGTTGATGAGTTCCCACAAGGCGCTACAATCGCGATTCCAAACGATACTGCTAACGAAGCTCGCGCATTAACATTATTACAGTCTGCTAAACTCATTAAACTTAAACCAGACTTTGACCCTGTAAAAGGGACAACGAATGACATCGCTGAAAACCCTAAAGGTTTAAAATTAAAACCAATTCAAATGACGACAGCAGTTCGTGTTAAAAACGACGTAGATGCAATTGTATTGGGTAATACATTGGCACTTGAAGGCGGTTTAAACGTACTGAAAGATTCTATCTTCCGTGAACCTGTTGACCAGTCTACAAAGCTTTATGTGAACTTATTAGGTGTGGCTGAAGCGAATAAAAATGACCCGATCTATACGAAGTTAGGTGAACTTTACCACTTACCTAAAGTACAAAAGTTTGTGAGCGAAAAATTTGCTGGCACAAAAGTTGAAGTCAACAAACCTGTTTCTGAGTTTACTGACATCAAATAAGTAATTTTTTAATTAAAATTATTTTCAAAAGCTAAGTCTCGGTAATCGGGGCTTAGCTTTTTTATTTAGAACGTTTTACTTGAAACAACTTAAAACTTTAGGCCATGATAATGAGAGGGCTTTGTGCTTCTGAAGTATATAACCTAATAATGAGTAAAAAAATTAATTTATAAATCAAGGCGAAATTCGATTTCAAAGTAAATACCATCCCAAATTATCAATTCACCAATCCAATCTGTTTTTGCATTAAATCTTTTAGGATATTGACTAGCATCATTACCATCTAAAATAAACCGAAAGTCATTGGTATTGTTAAGCATTGCTATTATAGGCCTTATAATTAAATTTTTTTCTAAAGCAATATCTAAGTTTCTTTTAAATTCATTGCGTCCGTTTCCTGCCCATCTATTAATACAATCACGATAAATCTGTTTTCTTTCTGTTGGATGCTTGGTAAGTAAGGGCTTATGTCCCCATAAGCTAACAATTAACTCATTATTGGAATTAATTGAAGATACTGACCAATTTGGATTCTTAAGATCGGCATTAAATTTTTTAAATTCAGTAACGATACCCACAAAATTGACCTTATTTAAATTTATCTTTATTTAAGATATTCTGATTAGTATAAATTTCAAGTGTTTAAGGATAATAAATGTTTCATATTCCAAACGTTTGGGGGATACACATGGGAGTTCATGTTGGAACTCAACCAATTGAACAAAATTACATCGGAATTGGATGGTCTGAGCTAGGTGATTTAAGTCAGATTAAAGCAGATAGAGAAGCTTTCAAAGTCGCATTACAAGTAGAACAGCCTGATGCTTCCATGCCATCCATTCGAACTCAAGTAGCCACAATATACAGATTTATGCATGTGGTAAAAGCTGGAGACTATGTGGTTTATCCGTGTAAATCAGATAGATTGGTATATATAGGAATCGTTACGGGGGAGTATGAGCGAGCAAGTTCAGATGATGAAGATGCTTATCTAAATAGAAGGCCAGTTAAATGGCTAACACCTAATGGAATCCCACGGAACAACTTTTCTCAAGTTGCACTATATGAAATTGGTGCTTACATTACATTATTTGAAATTAGGAAAACAGCAGGAGACTTTTTAAATGCTGTAGGAATTGAATACCAAGGATTATCAAGTAATAATCCTGTCATTGAATTAGAAGAACAGGAATTAGAACAAGAAGAAATACCAGATGATGAAACGGTTACGAAAGTAATCAATGAAACAGCAAAGTATTCAACTGAAGATTTTATTATTCGTAGATTACATCAAAATTTGAATGGTTATCAGTTCGAAGAGTTTGTGGCTCATTTGCTTGAATGCATGGGGTATGTAGCTAGAGTAACTCAGCGATCAGGTGATGGTGGGGTTGATATTATTGCTCACAAAGATACACTTGGATTTGAACCCCCTATCATTAAGGTTCAATGTAAAAAGACATTAACATCTAATGGACTACCTGAAATTAATCAACTTTTAGGTACTCTTGGAGATGGAGAATATGCTTTATTTGTTAATCTTGGAAGTTATAGTAATCAAGCAAAAAATAAGTCTACGAATAAGTCACAATTAAGACTCATTGACGGTAAAGAAATTGTAGAGTTAATTTATCGTTATTATGAAGCTTTTAAACCACAGTATAGAGCATTAATACCTTTAAAACAGGTTTTTGTTCCTGATGTTGGTGACTGATTAATTGTATCGGCTCTTTATTTTTTGAAGGCTCAACAATTTTTCTACCCATTACAAAATGAAATCAAAGAAAAAAGCAATTATTAACTTAGTTAGTAATTGCTTTAATAATTTCAACTTTAGCTAAATCTAATTTCGTTAATCGAATTTAATATATAATTCCCCCTTTATAAACCCCACTTTAACAATGACTTCCTCATTATTTATCCTTACTTTTTAATGATCTAATTTAAAACAAATGTC
>NZ_JRVL01000108.1:0-9103 GCF_054823985.1 Acinetobacter sp. GN11
CTACCATTTGCCAAAATTGAGCATATTGGTTCGTCTTCAATACCGAATGCAATTTCAAAGGGTGATTTAGATATTTATATTGAAGTTAAGCCTGATCAGTTCGAATTCGCAATCGAACAATTAAAAAAGCTAAACTTTATAGAAAAACAAAACACGCTGAGAACACATGAACTTTGTATGCTTGAATCACTCAATAACGATGATGTTGCTTTTCAAATTGTAGTCACAGGTTCGAAGTTCACATTTTTCTTAACATTTAGAAATAAGCTTATCGCTTCTCCAGCACTGGTCGATGAATATAATCAATTAAAATTACAGTGTAGTCATTTAGATCACGATCAATATAGAGCAATAAAATCAGATTTTATTACTCGCATTTTGAAACATACATAATTTTAACGACAGTCATCCTTATTGATATCTAGCTAAAATTGGCTCCTGTAACCCCGTTTTTTTTGATACCATTCACTATTTGATTCTGTCTAAATTTTCTTTGTCTATGACCTCTTCTTATCAACAACAACTTCAAACTAAAATTGACCGCATTACTGCCCAATTTTCTGAATTCACTCCACATACATTAGAAGTGTTTGAGTCACCTGAACAACACTTCCGTATGCGTGCTGAGTTTCGTATCTGGCATACAGAAAATGACATGTTCTATGCCATGTTTGAACGTAATGATGATGACAAGCAGAAAACAGTTGTACGCATTGATGAGTTTCCTATTGCAGACCAAAGCATTAATGATTTAATGCCAAAACTTTTGGAAGAACTTAAAGCGGAACCCAAGCTTTCTAGCCGTATATTTGAAGCTGATTTTCTTGCAACACTTAGCGGAGAAATGTTAGTCACATTAATCTATCACCGCAAACTAGACGAAGAATGGGAACAAGCTGCTAAAGCGCTTGCTGAAAAATTAGACATTAAAATTATGGGCCGCAGTCGTGGCCAGAAAATTATTATTGGTGATGACTTTGTTGTAGAAAAATTTGAACTTTTAAACCGTTCATTTAAGTATAAACAAATCGAAAGTAGCTTTACTCAGCCAAATGCACAAGTTTGCAAAAAAATGCTGCAATGGGCATGCGATGCAGCTGAAGGATCGGAAAAACACTTATTAGAACTCTACTGTGGTAACGGTAACTTTACCCTTCCACTTTCTTTAAAGTTCGAACGAGTGCTCGCTACTGAACTTGCAAAATCTTCCGTTTATGCTGCTCAATGGAACATCGAACAAAACCAGATTGATAATATTCAAGTAGCCCGTCTTTCAGCCGAAGAGTTTACTCAAGCCTATCAGGGTGAACGCGAATTCCGTCGCTTACAAGAAGCGAATATTGATATCCAGAGTTATGACTTTGATACCGTATTTGTTGATCCTCCACGCGCAGGGATTGATGATGAAACTTTGAAATTATTACAGGGCTTTGAGCGTATTATTTATATTTCATGCAACCCAGATACGCTGTATGAGAACTTAAAAATATTAGGTTTAACTCACCGTATTACCAAGTTTGCTTTATTCGATCAGTTCCCATATACCCATCATGTTGAATCAGGTGTATTACTTGAAAAGATTTAAACAAAATCTTTCATTGTAACGTTTTAAGTAAGGAGGTTTTATACCTCCTTATTTTTTAATGATTTTTTATTTATCTATTTAAATTTTCAAAAAATATCAAGTCATCTATCCGTCATAATTTCGTTTAACTCGAGCATTCCTATCGAAAATTCTTGAGTTCAATTGGTGGATTTATCACTTATAGAGACTTGTATTTTATTTTAAATTGGCTATATTTCGAGCTATGTTAAGTTGTATATGAAGGCTCTATGAGTTTTTGGCAAAAGCTGTTCTTGGCAGATCAACAGCATAACGAGCATAAAAACCAAACTGCTTGTGTTGAAAATGACTGCTCATGTAAAACAAATGAACAACTTCTAAGTGCGCTAGCGCTAGCAACAGATGAAGATGTCATTAAGGGAATTAAAAAAGTTCTTATTTCCCGTGGTTATAGCCGAAAAGAGTTAAATGAACTCACTCAAAAACCATCTATTCACTAATAAAAAAAGCCAGTCTTGTACTGGCTTTTTTTATATTTCACTTTAATCGACAACCTGTCTGGTCGACTAAACCAACAATTGGGCCCATTTCAAATAGTTGATCATTACGCTTTGTCTTTTGAACATATAAACTAGAAATAGAACCATCAAGATATAAAGCCTGCTCCACCTTAAGATTTCTTTGAAAGAACTGAGCAAACTTGTAGAAACTCACGGTATTCTTCGATATTACAAAGTAGAGTTTATTATTTCGAATTCCGACTCCGTTACGAATTTTATTCGATTGAGAATCTGGTAAAAAAAGGAAATTTATCTTTCCATCAATCACTAACATCGGACCAGACTGTGTCGCATAATCAACGTTGAAATCGCGTTTACTATATTGCTGCGTTGTTAAAATGAAAGCCTGCTTTTTATTCCAAGCTAACACTCCATTAGGCTGTAAAAAGAAGTTTCCCAATCCTTTATTTTCATTTAATGGCTGAACCACCTTAGCTTGTTCAACATAAAGCCCTACTGGAGAAAATCCGGGATGGAACATTCCTGCATTCATTGCGAAGGAAAGTCGCTCACATTGTTTTAAATTTTTCTGAATATTATTAAAGCTTTTGTAATATTGTTGATTATTGGAATTCTTAAGGAACAAACGCAACTCTTTTAAATTGCTAATTGCAACCACATCATATTGGTCACCTTCTGCTGTTTTAACTTGCTCGTGTTCTATAGCGTAGACAGACTGAATCAAAAGCCCATATATCGTTAAGAACCACATCAACCATTTCATTTAATACCACCAGCCATGACATTTTTTCTTCATATTAAACCTTTAAATTATATACAATAAACGCAAATAGATTGAGTATGCACCGAACTCATTCATTCGACGTAATCAATACACTCCACATTGCTGATATTGGTTATAATGGTTAGCAGCTTTTCAATAAAAGCCATCTACACTTTATTGGATCAGCGTAAGCATGCAGCAACCGAATAAGCGCTACCCTTTAGGGGCTCATCTCATCGTAAAGCATCTCGGCTATAGCCATCATGGTATATATGCTGGGAGAGGTCGAGTTATTCATTATTCAGGCTTAGCGCATTTCATCAAGAAACGCCCGATTGAAATCACTTCAATAGATGCTTTCTCGCATGGCAAAAAAATTCACGTTCGCTCTTATGACACTCCACGCTATAAAGGAAAAGCTATCGTACGCCGGATGCGTTCACGTATGCATGAAAACCACTACCATCTGATTATTAATAACTGTGAACATTTATGTAGTTGGGCAATCACTGGAGTCGAAAGTAGCACCCAAGTTGAACGTATGATGCATCGATTAACGACCATTGGATATGTAAGCTCAATCATGAGCTATATGAATGGTATGATGCTCACTGTGGCAACAACATGTTTTGCTCTTGTTCTTTATATTAAAAAGAAATTACGCGATCAGGCAAAAATGAAGGTTCCTACTTACCAATTCCTAAGAGAAAAATCTGAAAAAAGGAATATTGATCCTTCAGTCCCTTTAGTATTCATAGATCCTGATAAAAAAGAACCCATTTAACAAAAAAGCCCTCAAAGATGAGGGCCTTTTAGAAAACTTAAAACTTATTTTTTATCAACTTTTGCTTCAGTTGTAATGTTTACAGTGATTTTATCACCCACATTCGGCACATAGTTTCCTAGACCAAAGTCAGAGCGCTTGAATGAAGTTGTGGCATTGAAACCAATCGCTGGAACTTTTGCCATTGGGTGTTCGCCTTGCTTGTTTAAAACAGCGTCAAGTACGACTGGCTTAGTTACACCTTTAACAGTTAAGTCACCAGTAATTTTAAAGTGCTTTTTGTCTTTGGTTTCAACTTTAGTACTTTTAAAAGTAATGTTTGGATATTTAGCTGCATTAAACCAAGCTTCTTCTTGGAACTCTTTATCCAAAGCAGGAACGTTTGTATTTACACTGCTTAAAGGGATAGTTACATTTACAGATGAGTTTACTGGTTTAGCATTATCAACTTTAATTACACCTTGGATATCCGAGAAGTTAGCGCTTGGCGTAGAGAAACCAAAGTGATTCCACGAGAAAACAGTAGCTGTATGTGTTGGATCAATTTTATAGTCCACCGGCGCAGCTAAAGTAACTGAACTAGCCAATGCTACTGCCAAACCGAAGCTTAATGTTTTAAGATGCATTTTTCGTATCCTTTATTGATATAGTCGTTAGTGTATACATCAAGTAATTTAATTCACTATTCTTTATAAAACGATATGTTTCATCCATGCAACAATAAAAGCGTTACAGTTATTATTTAAAAACAATATTATAAAGTACAGGTACTTTCGTACCGTGTTTAGATTCTCAAATTAATTCGTTTTTACTTCGACTTTATTGATCAATAAAAAGGTAAAACATGGCTAATACTGCTCAAGCACAAAGTACTTCTACTCCATATCGAGTAACTCTGACCGATCCTTCAGGTCACCAATGGTTTGCTGATGAACCTACAGATAAAGGTGGGCAAGATACTGCTCCAAACCCAGTTCAAATCTTACTGTCTGCTTTAGGCGCTTGTACCACCATCACATTAGAGATGTATGCGAATCTTAAAGGCATTAAAATTGATCATGTTCAAGTTGATTTAGCATTAAACCCAAATGGTGAACCAGAGAAAGGGCAAAATAATATTGAACGCAAAATCACGCTTAAAGGTGAATTCACGGAAGACCAACACAAGCGCTTATTAAAAGTTGCTGAAAACTGCCCTATTCATAAATTACTGACGTCTCAAATTAATATTCAAACCGAACTTAGCATTTAATTTTCAAATATAAAAAAAGCGCTCTATGAGGAGCGCTTTTTACACTACTTTAATATTTAAGCAGTTAATTCTTTTACTGCTGCAACAACAGCTTCAGTTGTAATACCAAAGAATTGGAACAAATCTTTGGCTGGTGCAGACTCACCATAAGTTGTCATACCAATTACTTTGCCATCAAGACCAACAAACTTCCACCAGTAGTCAACATGAGCTGCTTCAACTGCAACACGTGCACGAATATGAGCTGGTAATACAGCTTCACGATATGCAGCGTCTTGTTTCATAAACTCTTCTGCACATGGCATAGAAACTACACGCACGCCGTCAAGTTGAGCATAAGCTTCCATTGCTAAAGAAATTTCAGAACCAGTTGCAATAATAATTGCTTTCAATTCGCCTTTTTCTTGAGCAAGAACATAACCACCTTTTGCAACATTTTGAATTTGTTCTTCAGAACGTGTTTGGAATGGTAAGTTTTGACGAGAGAAAATAAGTGCTGTAGGGCCATCTTTACGCTCTAGAGCAGATTTCCACGCAGTAGCAGTTTCTACAGTATCAGCAGGACGCCATGTATTTAGGTTCGGTGTACCACGTAAAGAAGCAATTTGTTCGATTGGCTGGTGAGTTGGACCATCTTCACCTAGACCAATTGAGTCATGTGTATAAACATGAATTACACGTTGTTTCATCAATGCAGACATACGTACTGCATTACGCGCATATTCCATAAACATTAAGAATGTTGCAACGTAAGGAACAAAACCACCATGCAATGCAACGCCATTTGCAATTGCAGTCATACCGAACTCACGTACGCCATAGTATACGTAGTTACCAGCTGGGTTTTCTTGAATGCCTTGGCAACCTTTCCAAAGCGTTAAGTTAGAACCAGCTAAGTCGGCAGAACCACCTAGTAATTCAGGCAATAAAGGACCAAATGCTTGTAATGTGTTTTGGCTCGCTTTACGTGTTGCGATGGTTTCGCCTTTCGCATTTGTTTCACGAATGAATGCATCTGCTTGTGCTGCAAATTCTGCCGGTAAGTCACCGCTAATACGACGAAGTAACTCAGCTGCTTCAGTTGGATATTTTGCTTGATACTGTGCAAATACCGCATCCCAAGCTGCTTCAGATTCAGTACCTTTTGCTTTCGCGTCCCATGCAGCATATACATCAGCAGGAATAACGAATGCTTCTTCTTTCCAGCCTAATGCTTCACGAGTTAAAGCAATCTCATCTTTACCTAGTGGTGCACCATGGCAGTCTTCTTTACCTTGCTTATTAGGTGAACCTAAACCAATAATGGTTTTACACATAATAATGGTTGGTTTTTGAGTTTCAGCTTTAGCTTCGATTGTCGCTTGACGAATCGCATCAGCATCATGCCCATCTACACGAAGAACTTGCCAACCATAGGCTTTAAAACGCTCTTCTGTATCATCGCTGAACCAGCCTTCTACTTCACCATCAATTGAAATGCCATTATCATCATAGTAAGCAATCAATTTACCAAGCTGTAAAGTACCTGCTAAAGAACATACTTCGTGAGAAATACCTTCCATTAAACAGCCATCACCCAAGAAACAG
The DNA here is from genome assembly GCF_054823985.1 of Acinetobacter sp. GN11. Taxonomy (NCBI): domain Bacteria; kingdom Pseudomonadati; phylum Pseudomonadota; class Gammaproteobacteria; order Moraxellales; family Moraxellaceae; genus Acinetobacter; species Acinetobacter sp. GN11. Next base: position 6,472 of record NZ_JRVL01000108.1, read on the forward strand.
TAAGTGAAGTGGTCTACAACGTTTAAATCATCTTTATTGAACTGAGCAGCTAAAGTCTTTTCTGCTAAAGCAAAACCAACAGCGTTTGCAATACCTTGACCTAAAGGACCAGTCGTTGTTTCGATACCAGGTGCATAACCATATTCAGGATGACCTGGAGTTCTAGAATGCAATTGACGGAACTGTTTTAAATCTTCAATTGAAAGATCATAACCTGTTAAATGAAGCAAAGCGTATTGCAACATTGAACCATGGCCGTTTGATAAAACGAAACGGTCGCGGTTCGCCCATTGTGGGTTAGTTGGGTTGTGATTTAAAAACTCGCGCCAGACGACGTCAGCAATATCTGCCATCCCCATTGGAGCACCAGGATGCCCTGAGTTTGCCTGTTGCACAGCATCCATTGCCAATACACGAATTGCATTTGCAATACGACGTTCGTTTAAAGGGGTCGTCATAAGATCAGAATCCAATTTTAATAGATTGATGAAAAGAAGAAGATGAATAACAATTCAATGCCGCTATATTGTCTTAAAAAAAAGGCTGAGGGTAAACCCCAACATAGTATATTTCTTTATTTTTAACCGTTTCTTGGTTACACAAAAAACATTTGGACCTTTAAGTTATACAAAACAGTGCTCATTTTCTTAAATGCGGCTTCCATATGCGAGCAGGCAGCTCTATTAGACTTTGATATATAGATAAAATATTTTGAAATCTCTATGTAGGTCGATCATGTTTCTTTTCTTTAAAATCCTACTTAATAAAACATAACCTTTTTGTTAATTCATATGTCTAAAAAACACCCTAATTACGTGTTATTAAAATACCAATACTTTAAATAAACATTCTTTATATCAATTTTACTAATACACTTATCAATTAAAACACAGTATAAATGAAACAAATTCATGCTTTTTGGTCAGTATGAACTGGTCCTCAAGCTCAAGTCGATGTAACATATTATGTCTTTTGAAATAACCAAGATAGGACTTTCATGCGCGAGTACGCTGTTTTTACCTCGGAATCTGTAAGCGAAGGTCATCCCGATAAAATGGCCGACCAAATTAGCGACGCTATTTTGGATGCAATCTTAAAAGAAGACCCATACGCACGTGTTGCATGTGAAACACTGGTAAAAACAGGCGCTGTTGTACTTGCTGGTGAAGTAACAACGACTGCTAATATTGATGTTGAAGCTGTTGTTCGTAATACCGTTAACGGTATTGGATATCACCACTCTGATCTTGGCTTTGATGGATCAACATGTGCTGTAATCAATATGATTGGTAAACAATCACCAGAGATTGCGCAAGGTGTAGACCGCCAAAAACCTGAAGATCAAGGTGCCGGTGACCAAGGTTTGATGTTCGGTTACGCAAGCCGTGAAACAGATGTGTTAATGCCTGCTCCGATTTCTTATGCTCACCGTTTAATGGAACGTCAGGCTGAACTTCGTCGCTCAGGCGCACTTCCATGGTTACGCCCAGATGCAAAAAGCCAAGTGACTTTTGCATATGAAAATGGCAAGCCTGTACGTCTAGATGCAGTCGTTTTGTCTACTCAACATGATCCTGAAATTACTCAAAGCCAGCTTAAAGAAGCGATCATTGAAGAGATTATCAAGCCGATCATTCCTGCTGAAATGTTCCATGCTGCGACTAAGTTCCATATTAACCCAACGGGTATGTTCGTTATTGGCGGACCTGTGGGTGACTGTGGTTTAACAGGTCGTAAAATTATTGTTGATACATACGGTGGTATGGCTCGTCACGGCGGTGGTGCTTTCTCTGGTAAAGATCCATCTAAAGTTGACCGTTCTGCTGCATATGCTGGTCGTTATGTTGCAAAGAATATTGTAGCTGCTGGCCTTGCTGACAAATGTGAAATTCAGGTGAGTTACGCAATTGGTGTAGCAGAACCTACTTCAATTTCAATTAATACATTTGGTACAGCAAAAGTTTCTGATGAGTTGATTATTCAACTTGTACGTGATCATTTCGACTTAAGACCGTTTGGTATTACTCGTATGCTGGATCTTATTCAGCCAATGTATAAACAAACTGCGGCTTACGGCCACTTTGGTCGCGAAGGATCAGACACAGCATTTACATGGGAAAAAACTGATAAAGTTGAAGCTCTTAAAGATGCTGCTGGCCTTTAATATAAAGTCATAAAAAAGCCCGCCAATGAGCGGGCTTTTTTATAATTTAAATTTCATAATATGTAGGGTTTACTCTTCTAGCAACTAGCAACCATCCTTGATGCCATATCATTTTTATCTATGATCAAAATTTATTGCCTTGTCGTTTTATCATCCTGATTTAGCACATCAAGTAATGTTGACTGCATTGGCGTATCTTGATGGTTCTGGACATAAATATGGACAACTTTAAATACGACGACAACCGCTAGACAAGCCATCACACAAAACATCCACAAACCATATGGGCTTCGAATATGTTGCGAGCCACAATATGGACATGATTTATCAGTTGATGCCACAACTTTGTCGCAACACGCACAATGGTATTGATATAGCATAGGTAACCCTCCTTCCCTCATTTCAACCGTTGTTGTTTTAATAGGTTTGCTACATTTTTAATTTATACATCCTTTATATTTATCCTAT
>NZ_JRVL01000109.1:0-18582 GCF_054823985.1 Acinetobacter sp. GN11
TTGAGTACGTTGCGGTTCAGCAAGTGTGTACCAACGCGACAATACCTGTAACAGGCGTGAACCTAAAATTGGGTTCTTTTCATCGAGATATTGTGCAAGGTTAATAAAGTGAGCCACACCAAAGCCCCAAGTGTTTTCAGGGTTATTTGACACCCCACCACTCACCGCACGAATACGGTTTGGAGTTGTTAAATCATAGTCAGGATGTTGAGTCAGGTACTCGATTGTTTCTGCTGTCGCATTTGGGTTTGCTGCCTGAATCATGAACCATTGATCTAAAGATAAAGCTTCATCTTTAAAGCGGTCATAAAAATCAGCAAGTGCATCTTGAGCCTGAGGTGCATTTTGCCAAACCAATACACGTAACGCCCCTAAGCGTTCAGACATATTACCTGTGTTCTGATATTGCACGTGTGCAAGTTCAAATGCGGTTTGATCACCCTGACGAGCCATCATCATCAGCATAATGTTCTTTAACGCACGCACACCCATTGCCAAAGAAAATTCTTTTTGCAAGTCTGGGTCAAGCGTAAGGTAAGTATCTTTCCAGAATGAACCTAACTCTTGTGCCAAACGATTCAGCAAGGCTTCACGTTTTACATGAATATCGGATGGTGCATAGTCCTGATCGATACGACTACCTAAATAACCTTCACTTGGTACATCAAACAAACGCGATGCTAAAAGCGGGTCACGACCAACTAGCTCAGGTAAAGTGCTTTGAATAGCTTGAATGTAAGCATCAGCTGAATGGTCTTCTAACAAAATACGCTCAAGCAAGGTTTGCGTTGCTTGCCACTGGTTAAAACCATTCGTTTCGTGCTGAATTAAGAAAGCTAATTCTTCATCGGTATAATCAAATACGAGATTTACCGGAGCTGAGAAATTACGAAGTAGCGACACCACTGGTTGCTCAGTCACGCCAGTAAATTCAATGCTTGCCTCATCTTGGTCAAATAAGTACATGCCATCTTTAACATCGTTTACAAATAGGCTGTCACTGTGCAATGTATATTGCTCACCTGTTTTCGCATTAAAGAGTGCTAAAGCCACAGGAATCGGAACAGCTTTTAAATTTGGGTATTTAGGATGTGCTTTCAGGCTTTGTTTAAAGCTTAAACGGTAAGTTTGTGCTGCTGCATCATATTCACCTTTTGCTTCAAGCTTTGGTGTACCTGGTTGGTTATACCAAGTTAAGAATGCAGATAAATCTACACCTGAACCCGCAGTTAAAGCAGCAACCCAATCTTCTACAGTTACAGCCTGCCCATCATGACGGCGGAAATATTCGTCGGTTCCTTGACGGTATTTTTCTTTACCGAGTAAAGTCGACATCATGCGGTTAATTTCCGCACCTTTTTCATAGACCGTCGCTGTATAGAAGTTATTAATTTCTACAAAGTGATCTGGACGTGGCGGGTGCGACAATGGACCTGCATCTTCAGGGAATTGGTGTGATTTAAGCACAGCCACATCATCAATACGTTGAACCGCAGCAGATTGTAAATCTTCTGAGAAAGATTGATCACGGAATACCGTTAAGCCTTCTTTTAAGCAGAGTTGGAACCAGTCACGGCAAGTAATACGGTTCCCTGTCCAGTTATGGAAATATTCGTGAGCAATCACAGACTGTACACGCATAATCGCTGCGTCAGTTGTGTACTCTTCATCAGCAAGTACACATGACGTATTAAAGATATTTAAACCTTTATTTTCCATAGCCCCCATGTTGAACTGACTTACTGCAACAATCATATAGTTATCGAGGTCATAAGCACGGCCATAGTGCTCTTCATCCCAACGCATTGAATGCTTTAATGCTTCCATCGCAATATGGCATTTTGGAATATCTTTCTCAATCGCATAGATTTCTAAAGCAACATCGCGCCCTTCAGACGTCGTATAACGATCTTTAAGTACAGCTAAATCACCAATGACACAAGCAAACAAATAGCTTGGTTTTTTAGTCGGGTCTTGCCAGATGGCAAAGTGGCGGTTTTCGCCAACTTCACCTGTTTCTAGCAAATTACCATTGGCAAGTAACACTGGATATTTTTTGTCTGCTTCTACACGTGTAGTAAAGACTGAAAGTACGTCTGGACGGTCTGGATAGAACGTAATTTTGCGGAAACCTTCAGGTTCGTTTTGGGTTACAAACAACTCATCGGCTTTATATAAACCTTCTAATTGAGTATTGGTTTCAGGATGAATAATGACTTGTGTTTGTAAAATGACTTCAGCTGGTGCGTTAGTGATCACCAATTGCTCACTATCGAGCGAATATTGTGCAGAAGTAAGAATTTGTCCATTTAACTGAACAGATTGCAACTCAAGATCACGACCAAGCAAAACCAGATCGCCCTCAGTTTGGCGCTTCATCACCAATGTTGAATCAACAATTGTTTTATCATCATATACTTGAATATCAAGATTAATTGATTCAACTAAAAACGCAGGTTTTTGATAATCTTTTAAATAAACTGTTTGATCTGCCTGAACTGGAGGCTGCGCCGCAATATTCATCTTTATTCCTTATATACTCGTCTAAAACGGCAGTATGAGTCGCCATGAAATATCATACGCCAAGTCATACATACTGTATTTGCTTACCTTTATAAAATTAATGGGACTTCATTGATACATTTCAAATTAGAATCTGGTTTTATTAGCACAGATTAGACCAAATTTACGATAATCGTTGTTTATATAAGCAATCTATACAATAAAAATAAAACACCTTTAGCTTTTAACATTTTTTAGAGTCAGCTTACATTTTGGGCATGGTTCTTGCCTATTTAAATAGACCAATATGGGTATTTCAATAAGATTAAGAGGTGTCAATATGGAATTAAAAGCACATTTTCATCGTTTAGAAAATATTAAAGCGATTCATGATTTACACGCAGCAGGACTCGATCACCATGTGATTGCGGTGTTCTTAACTGCGGAAGGTATTTCTATAACGGCTCAGGAAATTAGCTCCATTGTGAATACTTACGATGCACTAGGCAAAATAAAATTACCAAGTAAAAAAGTACAGGCACTTATTAATGCCAAAAAACTTGGACAAAATGATGAGAACTTGCCGTGCCCTGTTTAATCAACAATTTAACTCGAGATAAAGACCTAAAATTCTCACATAGATTTTAGGTCTTTTTATTTTAACAACAAACGCAACTAGCAATCTCAGCCATATACAGTACGGCTGTGTATAATAGCCCCCATCATTTTTTATTTTATGTTCGGAGCAAAATGGCCTTACAAATTCTACAGAAACAACTGGATGAAAGTAGCCATTGTCCTCTCTGCCAAGCTTCAATGTATTGGGTAGATGCCGAGCAATTTGAACAAGACATTCAATTTCATGAATGCAGTCATTGTCAGCACCGCGTATTTAAAGATGAAAAAATGACGTGCCACTGTGAAACGTGTACCAAACAACGGAAAAAACTTTTACAGCAAACACGCTTACAGGAACAACGCCAATTTAAATCAAAAGAACAGCCACAACGCAGTCTGGAACAGCTCAGTTTTTTGCATAAACTTTTCTTGCTGAGTCTTTTAGATGAATATGCCCGTGAAGAGATCACTCATGATGAATATATTCATTGGGACAAAATTAAATACCATCACATCACGCCTAACTGGATGTTTCAGAGTTATTTAATTAAACAATTGCATAAAGATGGCATTTTGAATGCAAATGATCAAACTGATGACCCACAGTGTTTTTACTTAAATATTCGTTTAGATGGCTACAGCGATCCAAGTCTATTTAGTGTGGCTCAGCAACTACGTAATTGGTTTTATGAAAATTTAAGTTACGGCGTTCCTTTTCGTAGTGCAGATGAAGTTAAAGATGTACTTTTTCAGGTGCTGTATCAAGAAATTATCCAGTTCATGCAGTTCTATTGCCGAACTTGGGGTATCCAGATTGCCGGAAATTCAAATTTTCAAAGCTTTTGCTATCGTTTAATGGATTCACTCGCAATTGGGCAGATTTATTATCTCGTACAAACTGCACTCGAATATCTATATAAGCAAAAAGTTTTACAGCCTCGCAATGATAAGTTTATTAATACCAATCTATTAAAGAAAACTTTAGAGCAATATCGAGAGAGAGCCTTAGCTGAAAAGTGGGAAACCTCTATGCTGCCTCGTCCTCATAATATTCCCTATAGTAAAATGAGTTATATTTTGCTTAACCGCTTCTTAGGTTATGACGAACAAATATTTGTACAACCGGTATGGAAAGCATGGCGAAAAATTGAACCACGTTTAAATTTTTACTCAGTTAAACGTTGTATGCATTGTGGTTCAAATGATTTAACTGTTGATTATGATGCAGCAGATTATGTGTCTTTGATTTGCCAAAAATGTAAGCATCAAGACCACTATTTTACCCACTAAATCTATCATCACTTTGGCTTACTAGGGATAATAATATGACATCGACATCTAGTTTGATTGAACAGGTCATTGAAGCTTGGCACAACATGCAGGCAAAAACGCCTCTTGTGCAATGTATTACTAATAGTGTTGCAGCTAACTATACAGCCAATATATTACTCGCTTCTGGTGCTTCGCCTGCGATGATTGATAATCCTTATGAAGCAGAAAGCTTTACCAAAATTTCATCGGCTTTAAGCATTAATTTAGGCACCCCGACTTCAGAGCAAATGCAGGCCATGCAAATCTCTGCAAAAACAGCGCAACTTAATAACATTCCGTGGGTGCTTGATCCGGTGGGCTATGGACCAGTTTTAGCTTGGCGCAGTCAAATGACAGATGAACTTTTACAGTTTAAGCCTAGCGTTATTCGTGGTAATGCTTCAGAAATCAGTACACTTGCAGGTAATCAAATTCAATCTAAAGGTGTTGATAGTACCCTAAGTAGTGATGATGCCTATCGACAGGCTTACGCGCTATTAGTACATACAGGCTGTATCGCAATTTCAGGTGAGTCCGATTACATTTTATCTAAAGAACTAGATGTCGTTATCCAAGTTAACGGCGGTAGCCCCTTACAACCCAAAATTACAGCAACTGGTTGTGCTTTAGGTGCATTAATTGCTGCATATAGTGCGGTAACGACTCCAACCATTGCAGCGCTTTCAGCCCATGTACATTTTGCAATTGCGGGTAAACTTGCGGCTAATCAGGCACAAACCATGGGAAGCTTTAGTAACATTTTTATGGACTATATCCATATGTTAGATGCTAACCTAATTGAGCAATATGCAAATATAAAGCTATTAGGTTTAAAGGCATAACCGCAAGTTATGCCTTTATTCGACTACTCTTATTTTAAAAGTAAGTAGATATCTGTAATAAGATCACACTCTTTCACATCATGCACAAAATTATGATAGTGAAAGAAAACTGGATATTCCCCTGCTTCTTCGGGTTGCTCAGGTAACCAGTTTCTAAAGATGTAATAAACACTATCTTTAATCTGGTCGTGGCTACCAAAATGTCTTACAGTCGCATAACGACCCGCAGGAATTTCACCTGTTTGTACGCCGTAACTATTTTCGGGTACAGCCTTTTCAATTGAACCAGCAATATCAAATCGAAACTCGTCAGACGGAGTCTGCTCAGGGTCAGCAAACGGAATCCCATAAGTTCTAGACTTGGTCACGGGCGACAAACCTGTTTCTTTACGCCAAGCAATAAAACGTGCAGCGGTTTCAAAGACTTTATCTGGACTCCCTAAATGCGACAGATAGGCAATCTTTTCAGCAGGACGCTCAACAATATTTACATTCATTTTTAGCTCACTTTTTGGAAGTGTAAAAACAAACTTCTGGTGCCAAGATTCCCAATCCGGTTTATCTCTAAAAGCCCGCGGAGTTTGATCAAATGAACGCTTAAATGCACGAGTAAATGCCTCTGGACTGTCAAACCCTGCTTGCAATGCAATCTCAATAATTTTGAGTTCAGGTTCAAAAGCCAATTGAAAAGAGGCCCGCTTTAAACGAGAAAGTTGAATAAACTTCATCACATTTAAACCAATATGAACGGCAAAAATACGATGAAAATGAAACTTAGATAAGACTGCAATCTGGCTCAATCGGTCAACATCTAAATCTTCATCTAAATGTCTTTGAATATAATCGCAAACCAGTTGCAGCTTTTTTATATATACAGCCATACATTTATGTCTGTTCATTCGATAGCACTACTTTTACATAGTGCTAATCTCTATTCTTGATCGAAATTGCGCTTTTTAGTGTTATACAACTTGTTTGAAATAATCTTCTCTTGGCATATCGACAAGCTCAACGCACAATTGAATTTCTTTATTAAACTCTGGTTGTAGATAATTTTTATTGCTGAGTGCCGTTAATAACTGATCACCTATTAGCTGTTTTTGTTCGGCAGTTCTTCCAGACAAAATATAAACTTTTACATGAATATAAGCTTGATCAGCCCCTAAGCCAATGAGGAAAACCTCGTCTTTACGCGCACGGCTTTTAATGTCTTCTGGACTAAATAACTCTGTCTCAATCAGTATGGTATTAATTTCTTCAAGTAATTGTTTTGCGTTTAATCCGGTTAAGTTTTCTGAATAATCAACTACAACGTGCGGCATAGCCACCTCAATTTATGTAATAAGTAATTAAGCTAATTAAACTTTACTCAATAAATAATAAAGCTAATCGGACCTGATCATATCCCATTCGAGGGCTGGTTGCTTCAACAATTGGTCTTAGTTTGATCGATCCATCATCAGAAAAATGATCTGGATTTTGACGTTTTTTCAGCTTCTTATAAATTTTTCGGATTTCTTCGACTACTTCCTCACCCGGATGGGCAACTGAAATATCTAGTTTTTGTTCCTTATGAAGTCGTGCTAAATGATTAATGATCGTTGCTGGTGTCAGACCACGCTCATGCGCGATGTCTTCAATTTCATAACCTTCTTCAAACAATGCACGTGTTTCATCTAGCGTTGCCGTAGCGTAATTTTGCTTTCCACCTTTTGCGATTTTTTTCTCATTACGAGAAATCTCGGTTTCATTTAAAGTGCCGCCACAGTGACGAATAAAGGCTTTGTGCTGAGCAGTTAAATCTACATCAGCAAAATTAACTTCGGCTTCTTTAGAAAGCTCTTGAAAACGACGATCAGCTTTTACAGCTAAACTATCTAACTCTAAAGCTTGCTCGTTAATCCCTAATAACTTAAGACCAGTTAAAGATTTTAAACGCGACAATGCTACATAACCCTGACCTTTTTCGAAGGTATTCGTAAGGTTAATTTCAGCAGCTTCTAAAGTCATCCCTTGGCTTTTATGAATGGTAATTGCCCACGCTAAACGAAGTGGAATTTGCTGAAAACTTGCAATCACTTTACCTGCTTCATTTTCAACTGACCATGTTTCAGGAGCAACCAGCAAAGTCGTGCCATCAGTCAGTTTTACTTTCGGCAATAAGCCATTTTCGTCATCTTCTTCAAAGCCAATGACTTCACCTAAACTCCCGTTGATATACCCCATATCAAAGTTATTTTTTACAAACATAACTTTGGCATGCTTTTTCAGTGTGAGTTCTTCTGGCGCACGAACCGAAGATTTTAAAGTTTCTAATAACTTTTCATTACCATCTAAAACGGCATTGAATTGATGCCCTTCATTATCAATTTCATTTAAGTGCTGATAATTGATATTGTCGACATCCATATTGTGCGTATAAAGACGAGTAAAGGTCTCACCAATATCTTGCGAGCGTGATTGACGTAATGCGTGTAAATGATCTGATTGAATATTCTGCGCACGAATGGCATTTAAAATCTGATTTAGAATTTCATCATCTTGACGGTGTTGTTCCGTTAAATAACATACGCGAAATTTGGCTTCGACCCATGCATCAGACATAAAACAGAACTTGTCACGGTTGGCTTCACTATTACGCCCAACTGGTGGTAACTGAAAGAAATCTCCAGCTACAATGACTTGAATACCGCCAAAAGCTTCATCACTTTCTTTAAAATATTTTAAAACCTGATTGACCAGATTAAGCTGCTTAGCATGGAGCATCGAGATTTCATCGATGACGAGAACTTGCGCATTTTCAAGGTGTTCCTTGAGATATTTACGCTCTTTCATACGTTTTAGGTCATCGTCAGTTAACTGATCTTTAATACCGATGCCCGCCCATGTATGAATGGTCATGCCGTTCATATGTGTTGCAGCAATACCTGTAGATGCCGTAATTGCCACAGGCACTTTACGTGCTTTTAGGTATTGGATGTACTGATTAAGTGTATAGGTTTTCCCTGCACCAGCCGAACCGGTTAAAAAGACATTTTCACCTGCTTTAAGCAGTTTAAGCGCAGTTTCCTGTTTCATAATCTCATAAGTACATCTTCAACAGCCCATAGCTTAACGACTTTCCCAAAAAAATTAAATGAATGTGCCAGAATTTCTGTAAAAACCATATAAATCAATAATTAATAATTAAATGATATTTGGTAGGTTTTTGGTAGGTAGGAAAAGTAGCGTCACATCACAATACTAGGCCCATGGTGAGGCTCACCTGTAATAACAAACAATGGATTTATGGAAGAAGGAATCACTCCATGGCTTTTAAAAATATTGCAGATCAAACAAACGGTTTTTATATTCCCTGTGTATCACTCTTTGGACCAGGATGTGCCAAAGAAATTGGTACAAAGGCACAAAACCTCGGCGCAAAAAAAGCATTAATTGTGACCGATGCAGGCTTATTTAAATTTGGTGTCGCAGATCTTATCGCAAACTATTTAACTGAAGCAGGCGTTGCGAGCCATATTTTTCCGGGTGCAGAACCTAACCCAACCGATATTAATGTTCATAACGGTGTAAATGCCTATAATGAAAATGGCTGTGACTTTATTGTCTCTCTAGGTGGTGGTTCATCCCATGATTGTGCAAAAGGGATTGGCCTAGTTACTGCTGGCGGTGGCCATATTCGTGACTACGAAGGTATTGATAAAAGCAAAGTGCCAATGACGCCACTGATTGCAATCAACACAACGGCTGGTACTGCATCTGAAATGACTCGTTTCTGTATTATTACCAATACAGACACTCACGTAAAAATGGCAATTGTCGACTGGCGTTGTACCCCACTGATTGCAATTGATGACCCGAAACTCATGATTGCAAAACCAGCTGGTCTAACAGCGGCAACGGGTATGGATGCGTTAACTCATGCGGTTGAAGCATATGTTTCTACAGCAGCAAACCCAATTACCGATGCTTGTGCAGAAAAAGCTATCACGATGATTAGCCAGTGGTTACAACCTGCTGTCGCAAATGGTGAAAACATCGAAGCACGTGATGCAATGAGCTATGCACAGTACTTGGCTGGCATGGCATTTAACAACGCATCTTTGGGTTATGTTCATGCAATGGCTCATCAGTTGGGCGGTTTCTACAACCTACCTCACGGCGTGTGTAATGCAATCTTGTTACCACACGTGTGTGAATTTAACTTAATTGCTTGCCCAGATCGTTACGCAAAAATCGCGGAGTTAATGGGTGTAAGAACTCACGGGTTAACAGTGATGGAAGCTGCCTATGCTGCTATTGATGCCATTCGTAAACTGTCTTCATCGATTGGTATTCCATCTGGTTTAACAGAGCTAGGTGTGAAAACTGAAGACCTTGCAGTCATGGCAGATAATGCTCAAAAAGATGCTTGTATGTTAACCAACCCTCGTAAAGCAAATCATGCACAAGTTGTGGAGATTTTTAAAGCAGCACTTTAATACTGATGTAATGGCATATCCCTCAAGTAAGTCAAATCCCTCCGACCGTTGACTTACTTTTTTCGGGAATACTTAGCTCCAGCGGTATTCCCTTTTTTTAGAAACTATATTCCAACCTTCTCTAAACCTGATTGACAATTCGCCCATTTCATTGAAGGATACTCAACATGTCTTAATTACAATAGCTCGATAAAAATGAATACATCTTCAGCTAATCAAAATTATGTTCCAGATATTTTAGGTACTGGCTATGAACAGCTTACACTCAACTTTCCTAATGATTACGAAGGCAAAGTTGTAGCAACCTTAGTGCGTAAAAAGGCCGCTCAATCGACTCAAAAAGCCGTGCTATATATTCATGGTTTTTTAGACTATTTCTTTCAAACCGAAATGGCTGAGCAATTTAATGCTCATGGTTACGACTTCTATGCCTTGGATTTAAGGAAATACGGCCGTTCAAAGCTACAACATCAAATTTTCTATAATGTGCTTGATTTAAATGAATACGATGCCGAAATTACACAAGCATTAGAAATTATTGGTAAAGAACAGCATACCCAAGTCTTGCTTGCAGGGCATTCGACTGGCGGTTTGACAGCAACACTTTATGCTGCCCATAACCCAAACCACCCTCTGATTAAAGCACTTTGGGCAAACAGCCCGTTTTACGATTTTAATTTAAGCTTAATCGAAAAGAAATTTGGTATTCCAGTACTCAGTCGAGTAGGAAAATATCTGCCAAAAGTTAAATTCCCAAGCCAACTGAACAAATGGTACACCGCGAGCCTTCACAAACAGCTCAAGGGCGAATGGGACTTTAATCTGGACTGGAAACCTACCTCTGCGTCTACTGTTCAACTCAGCTTTCTACATGCGATTCATACGGCACAAAAAGAAATACATCGCGGGGTTAAACTCAATGTTCCCGCACTAATTATGCACTCTCATCAGACTAAAAACCCTAAAAAATGGGGAGCAGATGCGACTCAGAGTGATGTAATTTTAGACGTTAAAGACATTGAAAAATTTGGTAAAAAAATCAAAGGTGATGTCTCTGTTGTCTCTATTCACAATGGATTGCATGATTTAGTCCTTTCGGCCCAGCCAGTACGGGAACAAGTCTATCAACAATTATTCCAGTGGCTGGATCAAAAAATCACTTAACTGAGCTTAGGTGAGTCAAGGTATTTCATCAGTAATTGATGCGCAGGATGTTCGCTCGGTACTAACTCCATAAGACGTTCTACCGCATCGATTGCTTCAGGGAAATGAGCTAAATGCTTAAGTAATAAATCTGTTTCTTGCGTTTTAAAAATTGCATCGCTCAAGCGTGATTCAAGGCAATCACGCCATGCACATAAAAAGGGACTTTCCGTTTTTGCCAGAAATACACCAGTGTAAAGCTGCAAAGCCGAGGCTGCATATCCTGCATCCAGTGCTTGTTCAGCTTGTAAAAAATCAGCCTCAACATGCACTAGCAAACGATATGGGCGTGAACCAAGTAAACCACCCAAAATATCTCTTAGTTGAGACATTTCAGCTTTAAGCGTACCCATACTAACTTTACGTTCGCCATAGAGCGCCTGATAAAGATGCTCTAAAGTTAAACCATGTGGACATAACGCCAATATGGTTAAAATTTCAATTTGACGCGGTGTTAATAATAAACTTTTGCCATTAAATTTAACTTGTGGCGTCGAAAATGCCCGAATATTTAATTGCTGACGCTGCTGCTCTAGCAAAGCAGACTGAATAATGGATGCACAACGTTCAGCTGCCAATATTCCTAAACTATTATGATTCTTCCATGTTGTTGATAAATCAACGACACCGAGGGTTTGTTTTGAGTATGGATCGATAATTGGGGCAGCATAACAAACCCATTCATGAATCGATTCCATATAATGTTCATTTGAAAAAACACAGCTTGATTGTTGCGTTTTTAAAGACAAAGCCAGTGCATTGGTACCGACAAATTCTTCACGCCATTGACCACCCTGCACAAAGTGAACACGCTCAGCAGCGCTTTGCATTTGCGCACTTGTTGCCGTCCAAATGATGGTACTACCGATATCACCGACAGCAATCACCATTGAAGATTGCTCTGCAATATGACGTAAATCGCCAGCACACTGACTTAAAGCCATATCTAAAGCATTTTGTGAAGCAGATTTTTTCTCGACTAAGGGAGCCGCAAAACGCTCTTTAGGAATCGCAGCAGAAGCTGATCGTTCCCACGAGCTTGCAATGCTTTGGCCGAGCTTGGCAGCATTCTGAGGAGAGAGACTATTTTGCGTACGCAGTTGATCAATCAACGTCCGTTGCTGCAATAAATCCTTTTTTGTGAACATTTGTAAATTCCTTATATATCCACATTTCTATTCCAACCTTTCTCCAACCTTCTTCTTTATATCCTAATTATACAAAGTACGAAAGTACCTACTGACAGGGTTCTTGTTAGTCTTTAGTCCTAAAAAGCAAAGGAATATTTATATGCGCTATATCGATCCAAATCAACCAGGCTCAAAAGTTCAATTTAAATCACAATACAAAAATTTTATTGGCGGTGAATGGGTAGCACCTGTAAAAGGTGCTTATTTTGACAATGTATCTCCTGTTGATGGAAAAGCTTTCACACGTATTCCACGCTCTAGTGCCGAAGATATTGAACTCGCTCTAGATGCAGCACACAAAGCAAAAGCAACATGGAATAAAGCATCACCAACGGTACGCTCGAATATCCTTTTAAAAATTGCTGATCGTTTAGAAGCAAATCTTGAAATGCTTGCTGTTGCCGAAACTTGGGATAACGGTAAAGCAGTCCGTGAAACTTTAGCAGCTGACCTTCCGCTTGCGATTGACCATTTCCGTTATTTCGCTGGATGTATTCGTGCTCAAGAAGGTGGCATCTCAGAAATTGATGAAGATACCATTGCTTACCACTTCCACGAACCATTAGGCGTTGTTGGCCAAATCATTCCATGGAACTTCCCGATTTTGATGGCAGCATGGAAACTTGCTCCTGCTTTAGCAGCTGGTAACTGCGTTGTGATTAAGCCAGCTGAGCAAACTCCAGTGGGTATTTTGTTGGTGGCTGAACTCATCCAAGATATTTTACCACCGGGTGTCCTTAATATTGTCAATGGTTTCGGTTCAGAAGTCGGCCGTCCTTTAGCGACAAACCCACGTATTGCAAAAATTGCATTCACAGGTTCAACTCAAACTGGACAAATGGTGATGCAATATGCGACTGAAAATATTATTCCAGTCACCTTAGAACTTGGTGGTAAGTCACCAAACCTTTTCTTTGAAGATATCATGGATAAAGAAGATGACTTCTTAGAAAAAACGCTTGAAGGTTTCGCCATGTTTGCCTTAAACCAAGGTGAAGTATGTACTTGCCCTTCTCGTGCTTTAGTACAAGAAAGTATTGCTGATCAGTTCTTAGAGATGGCTGTTGAACGCGTAAAACGTATTAAAACTGGTCATCCACTTGATACTGAAACGATGATTGGTGCTCAAGCATCTCTACAACAACAAGAGAAAATCTTACGTTGTATTAACACTGGTCGTGAAGAAGGTGCAGAACTCTTACTTGGCGGTAGCGGCCGTAAAGAAGTAGGCGATGGTTATTATGTTGATCCGACTATTTTTAAAGGTCACAATGGCATGCAAGTTTTCCAAGAAGAAATTTTTGGACCTGTACTTGCTGTGACAACGTTCAAAGACTTTGACGATGCAATTAAAATTGCCAATGACACCATGTATGGTTTAGGTGCAGGTGTATGGTCACGTTCAGCTCATATTTCTTATCGTGCTGGTCGTGCTATTGAAGCTGGCCGTGTTTGGACAAACTGCTACAACATCTACCCTGCACATGCTGCATTTGGTGGCTACAAGAAGTCTGGTATTGGCCGTGAAAACCATAAAATGATGCTAGATCACTATCAACAGACTAAAAACTTGTTGGTGAGTTACTCAACTAAACCAATGGGCTTCTTCTAAGTTTCGCACCAAGTTGATACCAAACTATCAACACTAGTAAGAAGTAAGATGACTAATTATATAAGAAGCCAGTAATTTAGATTGCTGGCTTCTTTATTTACGGTTGTTAAGCTTGAATTTTTATCATTTAGAATAAAAAATCTCCATCTACTCTCTGAAGTGCTTCATTTAGGCATTGCTTTTGCATTGATTCATACAAACCCACTCTCAGGAGTATTGTATGAATCAACCAGAAACAGCTTCCGTCATTTCTTCAAGCACAGAAGTCTCATCAGCAGAATATTTTGCTCAGCGTCAACTCAAACAAGGTACGGTTGGTTGGTTACTCCTGATTGGTTTAGGCGTAGCTTATGTGATATCGGGTGATTTTGCCGGCTGGAACTTTGGCATAGCCCAAGGTGGCTGGGGTGGTATGTTTATTGCCACTGCACTCGCCGCAATCATGTATCTGTGCCTGTGTCTTTCTATGTCAGAAATGTCCACCATGATGCCGACAGCAGGCGGTGGTTATAGTTTTGCGCGTGCTGCTTTTGGTCCTTTTGGGGGCTATTTAACAGGCACAGCCATTTTAATTGAATACGCGATTGCCCCTGCTGCTATTGCCGTATTTATTGGTGGTTATTGCGAATCTCTATTTGGCATAAATGGCTGGATGATTTACCTCGCCTGCTACGCCATTTTTATGGGCATACATCTGAAAGGTGCCGGCGAAGCCTTAAAAATTATGTTCGCAATTACACTTGTCGCAGCTGTTGCTCTAGTTGTATTTATTGTCGCAATGATTCCACATTTTAATACACAAAATTTATTAGATATTCCTGTTGGCACAGCAGCTGGTGCAAGTCGTTTTCTACCTCATGGTTACTTAGGCATCTGGGCCGCAGTTCCCTTTGCAATCTGGTTTTTCCTTGCAGTTGAAGGTGTGCCATTAGCCGCCGAAGAAGCAAAAGATCCAGCAAAATCTCTCCCACGCGGTTTAATCGGAGCAATGCTCATATTAACGGCGTTTGCTATGCTCATTTTATTCTTGGGTGCGGGCGCAGCAGGTGCAAGTACTTTGCAAAACTCAGGAGCTCCCCTCGTCGATGCTCTGGTTAAAGTTTATGGCACCAACACTTGGCTTGCGACTTTTGTTAACTTTGTTGGTTTAGCAGGTTTAATCGCGAGTTTCTTTTCAATTATCTATGCCTATTCACGTCAAATTTTTGCACTCTCTCGTGCTGGTTACTTACCTACTTCACTCTCTTTAACCAATAAAAATAAAGCCCCTTATCTCGCAATTATTATTCCGGGCATTATTGGGTTCTTGCTTTCACTTACCAAAGAAGGCGATTCACTGATTTTAATCGCGGTTTTTGGTGCCACCATTTCCTATGTGTTGATTCTTTTATCCCACATCAAGCTACGCCTATCTAAATCCGACATGCCTCGTCCTTATAAAACTCCTGGAGGAATCGTTACTTCAAGTATTGCCTTAGTTCTAGCAGTCGCTGCTGTAGTCGCAGGCTTTGTTGTTAATCCAAAAGTTTGGTTTATTGCTGCCGCTATTTATGTCGTATTTATTGCTTACTTTTTATTCTATAGCCGTTATCATTTAGTTAAAGGTACACCAGAAGAAGAGTTTGCAAATATTAAAGCCGCAGAACAAGAACTATAAAAAAGGATGCAACTATGAGTTATCGCAATATTGTCGCCAATCAACAGTATCATTTTGCTGACTTGAAGACCTTGATGGCAAAAGCAACGCCGTTACGTTCTGGCGATGAATTAGCAGGTGTAGCGGCCAGAGATGCAACCGAACATGTTGCGGCACAAATGACACTAGCCGATGTACCACTTAAAACCTTTTTAAATGAGGTTCTGGTCGATTACGAAACTGATGAAATTACACGACTAATTATTGATGAACATGATCTGGCAGCCTTTGCCCCTATTTCACACTTTACAGTAGGTGATTTTCGAAATTGGTTACTTGGAGAAGAAGCCACTGCTCAAAGTTTAAAAGCCTTAGCATCAGGTTTAACTCCAGAAATGGTAGCTGCTGTCAGCAAAATTATGCGCAATCAAGATTTGATTTATGTCGCCAGTAAATGTGAAGTAATCACCCAATTTCGCAACACGATTGGTTTAAAGGGTCATCTTTCTACCCGTTTACAACCGAACCACCCCACCGATGATGTACTGGGTATTTCTGCCAGTATTTTAGATGGTTTGATGTATGGCAATGGTGATGCAGTGATTGGCATTAACCCCGCCACAGATAACCTTCATAATTTGTCAGAGCTACTGAAATTACTTGATCATGTCATTCAGGAATATCAAATTCCGACGCAATCTTGTGTACTTACCCATATCAGCTCAGGCATTCAACTTGCTGAAAAAAATGTGCCAATTGATTTAATGTTTCAATCAATCGCTGGTACGCAACTGGCTAATGAAGGTTTTGGAATTTCACTCGACTTACTACAAGAAGGATATGAAGCCACACTCGCACTCAAACGCGGAACCATAGGACAAAATGTTATGTACTTTGAAACGGGTCAAGGTAGTGCATTATCCAGCAATGCACATCACGGCGTTGATCAGCAAACATTAGAAACGCGTGCTTATGCAGTGGCCCGTAAATACAATCCGCTTTTAGTGAATACAGTCGTTGGCTTTATTGGTCCCGAATATCTTTTTAACGGCAAACAAATTATACGTGCAGGACTAGAAGACCACTTCTGCGGCAAGTTACTCGGAGTACCAATGGGCTGCGACATTTGCTATACCAACCATGCGGATGCAGACCAAAATGATATGGATGTTCTCCTTACCCTATTTGGTGCTGCGGGCATTAACTTTATTATGGGAATTCCGGGTTCAGACGATGTCATGCTCAACTATCAAACGACCTCGTTTCATGATGCCCTCTATTTAAGACAACTCTTAGGTTTAAAACCCGCTCCTGAGTTTTCAGCTTGGCTTGAACAGCAAGGTATTTTTAAACAGCAAAACTCTCAAATTTGTTGGGCAGACCACATGCCTGACCAATTCTCTCGTCTGCTCATGAACTAGGGAGAACACCATGAAACTGAACCGTGATATTCAATATCCTTCCTCTACTCATCAAGATCAGTGGGAAAAACTTAAACAGTTTACCGATGCCCGCATTGCTCTGGGCCGTGCAGGTTGTAGCATCCCAACACAAGCCTTACTTGAATTTCAGTTGTCGCATGCACAAGCAAAAGATGCGGTTTATCAAGACATGGATGTTACCTATTTATCTGAACGATTAGCGCAAAGACAGCTGCAAAGTCTTCATGTTCAAAGTAATGCTCCTAATAAGGAAATCTATCTTAAACGTCCTGATTTAGGACGTCAGCTTTCAGATCAATCAAAAGATGTCTTAATTAAGAAATATGCAGATGAGCCTCAACAATACGATGTTTGTATTGTGGTCGGTGATGGACTCTCTGCAAGAGCGATTGAAGCGAATGCTATTCCATTCATTACTGCACTAAGTGAACAAGTTCAACAAGAAAACTGGACTCTTGCGCCCATTACACTGGCAACAGGCAGTCGGGTTGCTTTAGGTGATGAAGTTGCTGAAATATTTAAAGCATCCATGCTTGTGATGCTGATTGGAGAGCGCCCAGGTTTAAGTTCACCTGACAGTATGGGAATTTACTACACGTGGAATGCATATTCAGGCTGCCTTGATGCTAAACGTAATTGTATTTCTAATGTCCGCTCAGCAGGTTTAAGTATTCCAGTTGCAGTACAACGTTTAATGGCATTAATGAAAAAATCAAAACAGCTCAGCTTTTCAGGAGTTAATTTAAAAGATGAGCATCAACTTTCAGATATAGGACTTGAAGCAACTCAAAAGCTATTATTTTAAACAGTAGAATATGTTTAGAGATTTATTCATGAATAGATAATCCTTTGCATAACAACATCATTTTAACGAAAAATATCAATTTTCAGGTATTGACGATTTATACAGATATTTTCTTCTTTATATTTATCGCTATACTCCACCTATTGATCTTCTATGAATCATTTCTATGAGCACAACAAACGCCTTCCCAAAAACTATTTATGCCATTCAGCATCTTGCTTTCGAAGACTTAGGTTCATTAGAAGATGTCTTTTATCAACTCGGATTTCGCGTCCGTTATTTTGAAGCAGGTGTTGATGATTTAACTCCTGCTTTTTCATATGAAGGTTTAACCATTATTTTAGGTGGCCCAATTGGTGTTTATGAAACTGACGATTATCCATTCTTAAAAGATGAAATCGCTTTACTCAAACAACGTTTAGCAGCTGACAAACCTACGCTTGGCATTTGCCTAGGCGCACAGCTTATTGCTCATGCACTTGGCGCAAAAGTATATGCAGGACATCAAAAAGAAATTGGCTGGGGTCCACTGAGCTTAAGCCTACGTGCTAATCAGGTTTTATCTGGTTTGCTTAACAATGTTCATGTTCTACATTGGCACGGCGACACTTTCGATCTTCCTGAAAATGCAGTGCTCTTAGCAAGCTCAGATATTTATACCAATCAGGCATTTGAAGTCGGCAATAATATTCTTGCTTTGCAATTCCATATTGAAAGTACTGAAGAACATTTTGAAAAATGGCTAATTGGTCATACATGTGAACTTCGCCATGCCAATATTTCAATTTCAAAACTTCGCGAAGAAAATCAGCAGTATGCTCAAAATCTCGAACATGCTGCTTTTGATGTTATTCAAAAATTTCTTAAACGAATTGGATATAGTGGTTAATCTTTAATTCAATATATTAATTAAATTATATCCATAAAACCGAATGTTTAT
>NZ_JRVL01000110.1:0-11712 GCF_054823985.1 Acinetobacter sp. GN11
TAAATAAGAAAAATCATATTTATAGGGAGATAATATGATGGGCCATTACGTCTATTTAAATCAAAAAAATATTCATATTTTATATATTAAAGAAATAGCTGTTTCATTAAGTCTGATTTTTTTCATGTCTAAAGTGAACGCAGCCAGTTTTGATATTGATAAAGACTGGAAGGTCGATACAAAAACGACATTAAGCCTAGGTGCCAGTTGGAGTACACAAGACCCATCCGTTTCATTACTTTATCGGCCTGACGCAAACAAAATAGGGAAACAAGGCGCTAGCATTGATGTGAATGGTGATGATGGGCGAATGAATTTTAGTAAATATGATGCCATTTCACAGATTATCAGAGGTATAACCGAAGTTAAGCTAAATGGAAAACAGCAGGGTGCGGTCATTAGCACTAAATACTGGTATGACCATGCTTATGAGACAGGACAAGGAGACTTTAAACCCTTTAATGATTCAGCGTGGCCAAGGCTCGCAAAGTTCAAAGGTATTGATTTATGGAATGCCTATATATGGAAAGATTTTGAACTAGGCGACGGAAAAAGCATAAATTTAAAATTAGGTAAACAAACATTAAATTGGGGGAAATCTCAGTTTTTCCAAAACGGATTAAATTCGGTAAGTGCATTTGATTTTGCCGCAATTAACCGACCGGGTGGTGATGCAAAAGAAAGAATCATTCCAACCGAAATGTTTTCATTCGACACAAGCATTAATAAAAATTTGAAAATAGAAGGGTTCTATCAATTTAAATTTAGACCTTCAGTTGTTGATGGTAGTGGAACTTTCTTTGAGATTTCAGACTTTGTGCCCGAAAACGCAGGTCCAGTTCTGATTGCTGGAGGTGGAGATAAATTATCGGATACCGCAACTCGTTTACGTACCTATATTCCACGTGCAGAAAGTAGAAAAGCAAAGGATAACGGCCAATATGGTATTGCTTTAAAACAGACATTACCAAGTTTAAATAATGCTGAGCTAGGTATCTACTATGCGAACTATCATAGCCGTAATGCAAACTTTGATGGAACGGCTGTAACAGCACCCGGACCTGAACATTTTAATACTGCGAGTTATTTTTCTATCTATCCTGAAAATATCAAAATGTTTGGGTTAAGTCTGACTGGTAAAATTGGAACAACAACCGTTTTTAGTGAATTAAACCACAAACCTAATCAACCTTTACAACTAAACGGTACAGACATTGTCTATGCTCAAGTGCTATCGGAAGGAACACCATTTGCGCTGCCGGGAAAAACTGTTGAATTAGGTCAATATATTCAAGGATATGTACGCTTACCCGTAACACAATTTTCGGTTGGAGCAACCGACAGCATATTCAATATTTGGGGTGCAAATTCGATGACATGGTCTACAGAGTTTGCCTTAAACCATATTGCAGATATTGGTAATCATCGGATTGGCCGGACAGGAGCATTTGGCCGTAGTGAGCTTTCAACAGGGGTCTATAATCCAGAGACAGGAGCATTTAAATGTACACCGTATGGTACAGCCCATCTTACAAATGCAGAAATAGACAATTTAAATGAACGCTTTTGTAATAAAAATGGTTTTTTTAATGAATGGTCATTTGGCTACCGATTACGTGGCGCATTAAATTATCAAGATATTTTACCCTCTACAGTGATTACGCCAAGTCTTAGTTTTAGACATGATGTTTATGGATATAGCCAAAACTTTCAAGAAGGACAAATGAGTGTAAGTGCCGCGTTATCTATGACTTATCAGCAAAAATATACAACAGAGATTGCCTATAATAACTTTTTTGGTTCTAATGAATTTAGCACGATAGATGATCGAGATTTTGTATCATTAACATTTAAAGCTAATTTTTAGTTCAATTATTTTATAAAAAATATAGAAAGACTCGTTATAAATGATATTTAGACGTGGAGGATAACTTTTGAAATTTAGATCAAAAATTGATTGGTGGCTTTTATTAATATTTGTTGTTATCACTGCCAATATCCTTATGAAAATTTATGAAGCAAATCATCATTATTCTTTAGCTTCAAACTTTCCGCATCTCATTATTTATAGTTTAGTCATTTTTCTCATTTGGCTTCCAATTTTTAACACTTATTACGTAGTAGAAAACAACACTTTAATGATTAAGAGTTTGGTATTCCGATGGAAAATTAATATTGATGATATTACTCAAATAGAACCCACCCATAATCCACTTTCGTCTCCAGCGCTATCGTTAGATCGACTCAAAATTAGCTATATGAAAAATGGAGAAATTACTTCAGTGATGATTTCACCAAAGGATAAAGAACGTTTTTTTCAAGCCATAAACAAAAGACTCCATTAAAGTTGCTTGTTTAATTGCAAACATAAATTACGCTATTTCCATGACGACAAAAAATAAATGGAGATAACCCATGACGACACGTTTTTTACTGCCAATTTTTGGCACTACGGTTTTAATTACATTAGCTGGATGCGCTTCATCCTCTCAATATCCAATTACCGACAGTTATGGGCCAGATCCAAAACTTCCTGAGCCTAAATCAAGCCTATTACCGACAGTTAATATAGCGCCAGCAGAAGGCTGGCCGAGTGGGGTAATGCCAAAACCAGCAGAAGGTTTAAAGGTCAAAGCATTTGCCAAAGGACTTGAACACCCACGTTGGCTTTATGTATTACCAAATGGCGATGTATTAGTTGCTGAAACTGATGCTCCGCCTAAACCAGAAGACAGCAAAGGAATTAAAGGTAAAATCATGTCTTTTGTGATGAGACGTGCAGGTTCATCTCATCCAAGTGCAAACCGTATTAGCTTACTTCGTGATACCAATGGGGATGGCGTCGCTGACCAAAAAACGGTATTTCTTCAAAACTTAAATTCTCCATTTGGTATGGCATTGGTTGGTAATAACTTATATATCGCCAATACAGATGCACTGGTACGTTTTCCTTATCAGGAAGGTGAAACTCAAATTACGGCCAGTGGAACCAAAGTGTTGGACTTACCGGGTGGCCCTTTAAACCACCATTGGACCAAAAATGTGATTGCTAACCCAGCTGGTACTAAGCTGTACATTACCGTTGGTTCTAACAGCAACGTTGCTGAAAATGGTTTAGATCAAGAAAAAGGCCGAGCACAAATTACAGAGTTTGACATCGCAAGTGGTCAGTCACGCCCATTTGCAACGGGCCTACGTAATCCAAATGGTATGGCTTGGCAACCTCAAAGTGGAAAACTCTGGACGGTTGTTAATGAGCGCGATGAAATTGGGAGTGACCTAGTACCCGATTATATGACGTCAGTTCAAGATGGAGCTTTTTATGGCTGGCCTTATAGCTATTATGGCCAACATGTTGATGTGCGAGTAAAACCACAAAATCCAGCAATGGTTGCTCGTGCAATTAAACCAGACTATGCACTAGGCAACCATACGGCTTCTTTAGGACTCACATTTTATGCAGCCGAACTCATGCCGCAATTTAGAGGCGGTGCATTGATCGGTCAGCATGGTTCTTGGAACCGTAAGCCTCACAGTGGTTATAAAGTCATTTTTGTACCATTTAGAAGTGGTCAGCCCTCTGGTCCACCGCAAGATATCTTGACTGGATTCCTCAGTGATAAAGGCAAAGCATATGGTCGTCCTGTGGGTGTGGCAATTGATTTCTCAGGTGCTGTGTTAGTTGCAGATGATGTGGGCAATACGATTTGGCGCGTTTCGCCAGTTGCAGAGACAACTTATGAAGCTCCAATGAAATATGCTATTGGAACCCCGCCAGGCACACCATAAAGTATTTTAACGATCATTTATTAGCATGGGCGGCCTTTAGGCTTTATAGAGGCTCGCCCAAATGACTATTATTTAATTTTTAAATAATTGAACGAAAAAAATACTAATTGGACTTTATAAGCCAACTTCTCAAAAATGAATATGTGAAAACGATAATGATGTTTAAGGAACAAACACATGAATACACATATTCGAATTGCCGTGGTTGGTGGCGGTATTGCTGGTCTGGCATTGGCAAGTAATTTAAGTAAACACGCTCATTTAGATGTCCAAATGTTTGAATCTGCACCTCAGTTTTCTGAAATTGGAGCTGGTATTTCTTTTGGTGCCAATGCAGTTAAAGCGATTGAACTGTTAGGTTTAGCCAATGAATATCATGCAATTGCAGACAAGGTATCTGCACCATTTCAAGATGTTTGGTTTCAATGGCGTAATGGTTATAACGATGAATATTTATCTGCATCGGTAGCGGCAGGTGTAGGGCAGTCTTCTGTTCATCGCGCCGACTTTCTAGATGCCATTATTCCTCACATGCCTACGCAAAATGTCCACTTTTCTAAACGCCTAGAGACGATTGAAGAACAAAATGATGAGGTGATTTTGTACTTTAATGATGGTACTCAGCATGAATGTGATTATTTGATCGGGGCTGATGGTATCCGCTCTGTGGCTCGCCAATATGTTTTAGCTTCTCATCATTTACCACCAGTTCATCCACGTTTTTCAGGAACTTGGGTATATCGTGGCATTATTTCTCACGCTTCATTTAAAGAAGCTTTGCAGCAAATAAATGGCGATACAGATTTAGCCGATATTCCGCAAATGTTATTGGGTAAAGATAAACATATTTTAACGTTCCCCATTCGTAAGGGAGAGCAAATTAATATCGTTGCTTTCTGCTCAAATCGTGAAGATACGGTACTACTAGCCGATACACCGTGGACTAAACCTGTCGATAAAGCTCAAATGCTTGCAGACTTTTCTGATTGGAGTGAGAGCTGTCAAAAGTTACTGGGTTTAATTGAACAGCCAACCATTTGGGCCTTACATGAAATTGAGGAGCTTTCGACTTATCAAAGTACCTCGGGGCACGTGATTCTTATGGGTGATGCCGCACATGCCATGTTACCTCACCAAGGGGCTGGAGCAGGGCAAGGTCTCGAAGATGCTTTGGTTCTTGCTACCTTACTGGCGACAAAAAACTTACAAGCAGATCAGTTAACCGATGTGTCCTCGATTTATGAAAAGCTCCGTTTAAAACGCGCTTGTCGTGTTCAACAAACCTCTCGTGAGTCTGGCGAAATTTATGAGTGCTATTCAACTCAGTACTCAACGTTTGCAGAAATTGGCGAGCACCTTGAACATCGTTTTGACTGGTTGTGGCAACACGATTTAGAGCAGGATGTTGCAGAGGCACAGCAACAATTAAAACAGCTAGGAATGGCGACTATTTAAATCATGTGATGCTTTATAAACAATTTGCTAAGGAAAGCAATTATGGAAAAACTAAATGCAAATCAATTGATTGATGATGCAAGATTAACACCATTACATTGGCGGGTGATTTTGCTGAGTGCACTTATTATTATTTTTGATGGATATGATCTGGTCATTTATGGTGTTGCATTACCTAAGCTCATGCAGCACTGGCAGTTAGATAATATGACTGCTGGGCTTTTAGGTAGTGTTGCATTATTTGGCATGATGTTTGGTGCAATGCTGTTTGGAAGTTTAGCGGACAAATTAGAATCTTATGGCTTTAGCCGTAAGCGTTTAATTATGCTGTGTGTCCTCATTTTTAGTGGTTTTACGGTGTTATGTGGTTTTGCTAACAGCCCTAAAGAGTTTGCCATTTATCGTTTTATTGCCGGTCTAGGTTTGGGCGGCGTAATGCCAAATGTCATTGCCATAATGACCGAATTTGCCCCAAAGAAATTACGATCAACTTTAGTATCGCTTATGTTTAGCGGCTATGCGATTGGTGGGATGAGTTCAGCACTTTTAGGCATGTGGTTAGTTCCTAAGTTTGGTTGGCAAATCATGTTTATTTTGGCAGGTATTCCACTTATTTCATTACCTATTATTTGGAAATTTTTACCCGAATCAATTGATTATCTGGTTCGCCAAAAAAAATGGAATGAGGTGCGTGATTTACTTAAACAGTTAGCGCCAGAACAAAACATAGCTGATCATACAAGCATCATATTACACCAAGAAAATCAACAAACTGCGGCTCGACCTTTGGTTGCTCTTTTTACCGAAAACCGTGCTTTAGTCACTGTGTTTTTCTGGCTGAGTGTATTTATGGCTTTATTGATGGTGTATGCGCTCGGTAACTGGATACCAAAACTCATGGTCGAGGCGGGATATGATTTATCAACCAGTCTGGTCTTTTTATTGGCGTTAAACTTGGGTGGGATGTTGGGTGCAATCGGTGGTGGTTACTTTGCTGATCGTTTTCACCTAGGCAAAGTCATTTGTTCACTCTTCTTAGCAGGTGCAATTTCACTTTACTTACTGAGCTATGCTTTACCCATGGTCATTTTATATCTCTGTATTGCCATTGCAGGAGCGGCGTCTATTGGCGGGCAAATTTTATTGCTAGCTTATATGGCCCAGTTTTATCCTTCACCAATTCGCAGTACTGGCATTGGTATGGCTTTGGGTGTAGGCCGTATTGGAGCGATTTTAGGACCGATTTTATGCGGCTGGCTTTTAAGTTTGCATTTACCCATTGAATATAATTTTATCGCACTAGCCATTCCTTGTGTGCTGGCAACCTTAAGTGTTATTGCCATAAGTATTTGTAATCGAACCAAACGTGTAATGCTGAATTCAAGTATATCTCCATAAGAATTAAGCATTTTTATTCCTGTAAAAGGAACTAAACTCTAAGCAAAGAAGTTAAAGTCTTTGTTTAGAGTATTTAAAGGATCAGAACCATGGATTTAGGTTTGATTAAAGTTTTTGTCTGTATTTATGAGTCTCGGCATATTAGTAAAGCTGCTGATAAATTAAATTTGAGTCAACCTTCTGTGACTTATAATTTGAACCGTTTACGCCGTCAGTTAAATGACGAGTTGTTTACCCGAAGTCGAGGTGGAGTCGAGCCGACAAAAGTTGCACATGAGCTTTATCCAATTTTTCATCAAGCAATTTTTAATATTGAGTCAGCAATTGCTCAAGCACAGGAATTTCATCCTGAAAACTCAAATAAAACTTTCCGAATTGGACTATCCGATGCAGGGGAGATTTGTCTCTTGCCTAGTCTTATGGCTTTTTTGCAGAAAACAGCGCCCTATATTCAAATTGAGATTGAAGAGATTCAGTCATCTAAGGTCGAACAGTGGCTTATTGATGGCTTTTTAGATCTGGCCGTATTTAATAGTACACAGACCATAATGTCTAAAATAGAAACGCGTACTTTATTTGAAGAAAGATATGTATGTATTGCTAAAGCTGACCATCCAAGGCTACAGCAGCAACTGACATTAGAGCAATATTTGCAAGAGGATCATGTTGCCATCAAGTCATCGACAGGGCATATCCAAGTTGAGCAATATTTAAAAACAATGGATTTGAAGCGACGAATTCGTTTAGAGGTTCCACATTTTAGCGTTTTACAAGGTGTTTTGCAGAGTTCAGATATGTTAGTGACATTACCGTCACGAGCAGCTCGGCATTATCTAGCTCATGGTAATGTCCAAATGTTTGAATTACCTTTTGCTATGGATTCTTTTAAAGTGAGCTTGAACTGGTTTAATCGTAGTGATGATATTATTGCTAGAAAATGGTTGATTCAATCTGTCGGTCAAATATTTGAAGTTTTATAAAAACTATTTACAACTATTTAAAATTTCATTTTCAGATTAAGCGCTCTGATCTGAGAACTTAAAGTTCTTTCCAATTTATTGTTAAATTTTGATAGCATTCGCGTTATACAGAATAAGAATTGTATATGAATTATGACAGATCAATTAAGAGCAAAATTTGAGAATTTAGAACTGAACGCAGGTTTAGGGAAAATCAGCGCCTTTATTTCAATGTCACTCAGTTTGCTTTGTTTATTTGGTGCTTTATGTTTTTTATTTCCTAGTGTATTAACGACTCCAGAACTCCGTCCTCTTTACGCAAAACATTATCATCTTTTTTATTATGGCCTCATCACAGGCATTATTATTAGCGCTGGTTTCGGTGCATTTAGTGCAATTGTCCGTCAAAACCGATATGGCTTTTACGGGCTGTGTTTTTCACTTGTAGCAGCAGTTTTGGGGTGTGGGGTAATTGAAGCACCCGTTTTACCAAGTGTACCGTTTTATGCAGGTATCGATTATTTTGTCCTGACTCTATTTATTTTGGCGTTCATTTTTATTCCCCTTGAAGGTTTTTTTGCTAAAAATCCTGAACAAAAAATATTAAGGGTGGGCTGGGTGACCGATATGAAGTATTTCATGTTCAGCCATGTTGGGATTCAATTATTCAGCTTTTTAACCGTCATGCCGATTCAATATTGGATTACGCATCTACCTGATAACCCAATTGTGCCTTATGTACAAGCTCAGCCGATTTGGCTGCAATTTATTGAACTATTAATTGTGGTCGATTTTACGGTGTATTGGTTGCACCGCGCTATGCATGAAGTTAACTTCTTATGGCGCTTTCACGCCATTCATCATTCGACTGAATATATGGATTGGTTAGCATCTTCTCGTTTGCATGTCATTGAAGTGCTGATGACTCGCTTTATTGCGACATTACCAATTTTCCTGTTGGGTTTTCATACTTCAGCTGTTTTTGCTTATTTAGTTTTTATTTCATTTCACGCTATTTTTATTCACTCCAATGTCCGTTTTCGTTTTCCCTATTTGCGCTGGATTATCGCAACGCCAGAATTCCATCATTGGCATCACTCTTCAGAAAAACCAGCTATTGATAAAAATTACGCTGCTTTTATTCCACTCTATGATGTCATTTTTAAAACTGTCTATATGCCTAAACATTTGGCAAGTGTGTATGGAACAGTAGGTTATAAAATCCCAAATAGTTTTGTAAAACAGTTTACGTGGCCTTTTAAAAAGTATGTAAAACGTTTTTTAAAACCTTGGCGTGATCAGTAAATCTTAAGTGTTAGCTTATAAATGTAGAATGCATAAATAACATATTTAAGCATTCTTCTTGGCATCAGCCGCTGCAAAATGAGCCATTTGGTCAGCATACGCTTTTTGAAAAGCAGGGCGTGTAGTCGCTCTCTGAACATAGGTGAGACAATGGGGAAACTCTGTTAAACCATCAAATCTATTCACCAAACGTAATACGTCAGCCATAACAATGTCAGCAATAGAAAATGACTCCGTTAGCCATTCGCGCTTGGCAAGAATTGACTCCATATGTTGGACTCGAGAGAGAAGAAAGGCATCAAATTGTTTGTGGACGGGAGTATCTGCCTGAGCATTAGAAAATTTTAATAAAGCCCAAGGAAGGCTTGCCATTTCTACTGAATTAAGTGCCGCAAATAACCATTCTATAACTTCATTACGCTGTTTCTGATTTGTAGGTAAAAGCACATCGCTACGTTCACCCAAATAAAATAGGATAGCGCCACTTTCAAAAATTGAAATATCACCATCTGTTAACCAAGGAACTTGTCCAAAAGGTTGATGAGAAAAATGATCATCTCCTCGTTCATAAAAAGATACGCTATTTATTTGATAGGGCATTTTTGCCTCTTCTAATGCCCATCTTATTCTTATATCTCTTACAAAACCTCGTGGTAATTCGGGAACCCAGTCAAAAGTTGTCAAAATGAAATTATTCATAATAAATTTCCTTATATTTTATGATGATAACTAAAAAATCCTTTTGAGCATTTTACTTGTTTTGTATCGAAAAGCATTTTGCGAGTGAATTTTGATATTAAAAATAGTCTAACGAATTTCAATAAGCATCAATGTAGTAATCGGAAGTTAAATTATTTGTTTAAGTATCATTTGTTTTAAATTATTTAAGTCAGCTTCATTTGAGGCTGACTTTTTAACACATCATTATTTGCTTTTAATATTTTTAAAAATCATTAGAAGGGCAATCAGAGCAAGACCAATAATTAAACTCATATAAATATTGGCACTGTTCATAAGTCCGATTTTACTCACAAAATAGCCTGCAAGAATTGCTGGAATACTAAAAGCCAAATAGCTTTCAACAAAAAATGCAGCCATCAAACCTGCGCGTTCTTCGGGTAAAGCGAGAGGCATGACTGTCCGAATTGCACCCATAAAAGCTGTACCAAAACCCACTCCAGTAATAATAGAACCAATAAATAGAACCACGGCACTGGTAAAGTTAATCGCTAAAAATAAAATGGTTGCCCCAATAATGATGGATAAGGTACCCGTGAGCAAAATACGAAAATTAGTAGATTTTCTTAAGGTTAAAATGCCTGCCGCACCAGAGAGTGCTAGCGCCATAAACATAATGCCGTTTAGCCAAGCCGAAGATGTCTGAAAAATTTTTGCCAGTAAAGAGGGCATAAGTGATAAGAAAAACCCACTCACCATCCAAAGCGCGATGTTAATGGGGCTAATGCTCAATAGAGCACCTCTTGCTTGGTGAGGAATAGCCATGTTGGGTTTTAAAGAAGCGAGAGCACCAGATCTTTTTTGTGCAGTTTCAGGATTAAAAAAACTTAAAATGAGTTGCAATGTAAAGAGAGCGAATAAAAGCTCAAAAACGAGCTGCAAAGGTTGTGATGAAAATTGCAAAATAGTACATGTAATAAAGATGCCAGCTGCCATGCCGACCATTGGAGCAATGCTATTAATCAAGGAGCCCTGATGCTTGCTGAAATCTAAAATTGCGGCTCCAATTGCAGAAACGGCAAGTCCAGTCGCGATACCTTGCAGGCCACGCGCAATAAATAACATAGAAACATCTGAGGCAAAAAGGAAAAAGCTCATTGAAATAATTTGAAGAAAAATCGCTGAAATAATGACAGGCCGACGTCCAATATAATCAGATAAAGAACCAATAATGAGTAAAGAGGCAAGTAAGGTAAATGCGTAGGTCGCAAAAATTAAAGTTAAGGTAACAGGCGAAAATTGCCATGCTTGTTGATACAGGCGATATAGAGGAGTGGGAGAGCTTGATGCAGCCATAAAGGTCATGAGCGTGATTGTGTTTAAGGTCAACGCAACTTGTGAATCTAGTCGAAAAATAGATCCAGACCGTTTTGAACTTGAATTGTTCATATAAGATGAATAACATAAAAGCGAATATTTAGCTTTTATACATTATTTTTGAACTAAAGCAAATCATTAGCTTTAGTGTAATTTGTATATACAAATAATATTTTAATTGTTTCTTATTTAAGTAGAGCTGATTAATGGCAAAAGTTGTTACTGGGTTGCGTCCTGGTGGTCGTAGTGAAAGAATTCAAACTGCGGTGCATCAAGCAGTAAAAGAGCTTCAAAAAAATTTGGAGCAAAGCCAAATTACCATACCCATGATTGCTGATGAAGCAGGAGTAACACCTTCAACAATTTACCGCCGTTGGGGAGATATCAATCAGTTATTTTCAGATGTAGCCCTTAATGAACTGAAACCTGATATGGAACCAAAAAATTTAGGCTCCTTTCAGCTTGATATCACAGCATGGGTTGAACAATATTTCGAAGAATACTCTTCTGAAGTAGGGCAAACATTGCTACGAGATGTGCTATATGCAACTGAATCTTCAAATGCTCGAAAGTGTGAAACTTTAATTGTTCAACAACTTGATATTATTCAAGAAAGATCTAAAAATCGTCGTGAAGAGACTATAGGAAATCAAGAAATTATTGAAACTGTGATTGCACCAATGTTATTTCGCATCTTATTTACTGATCGCGCATTAAGCTTAGACTACGTTTATATTTTATTGGAGCGTTT
>NZ_JRVL01000111.1:0-9126 GCF_054823985.1 Acinetobacter sp. GN11
GATTTTTTTATTTTATTT
Source organism: Acinetobacter sp. GN11 (assembly GCF_054823985.1). Lineage (NCBI taxonomy): Bacteria > Pseudomonadati > Pseudomonadota > Gammaproteobacteria > Moraxellales > Moraxellaceae > Acinetobacter > Acinetobacter sp. GN11. Next base: position 19 of record NZ_JRVL01000111.1, read on the forward strand.
GAACAATTAAAAGCTTTATTCCCAAATACGAGTCTGTTTTTAGCAGACACGACGACTCAAGCAATTCACTATAAATTTAATACAGATGACATTTCTGTCGAGAGTATGGCAGCTCTGACTCAAGATCATCACAATCAATATCTCGAAGTTAATACTCCTAAAATGAGAAAGCGATTCATCTATCAGAAAAATGATATTTACATCGCAGAGCATCGCATCATCGGGAAATTGCATATTCTACAGCCCGTTAGTATAGAGAATGATATTGCTGATAAAGTAGAGCTAACAGAACAATTACAAGACTTAGCCAAGGTTTTTAATAGTTGCTCACCAGAAATGGCCCGTATGTTTTCAATCATTCAAAGAGTGGCAATTACTGAGTTTCCAGTGCTCGTCCGCGGCGAATCTGGTAGCGGTAAAGAGCTTGTGGCAAAAGCAATTCATGATTATAGCCAACGTAAAAATAAGATTTTTGTAGCGATTAACTGTGCAGCTTTGAATTCTAATATTTTAGAAAGTGAACTATTTGGGCATGTGAAAGGTGCTTTTACAGGAGCAATTCGTGACCATAAAGGCGTGTTTGAACGTGCCGCTGGTGGAACGCTGTTTCTGGATGAAATTGCCGAGATTCCTTTAGAGCTTCAAGCTAAATTATTACGGGTGTTAGAAACAGGTGAATTTACTCCTGTAGGTGGTGAAAAACCGATTCAAGCCAATGTCCGAATTATTACCGCAACACATAAAGCTTTACGCGAAGAGGCTAAGGCTGGGCGTTTCCGTCATGATTTACTCTACCGTTTACGCGTAATTCCAATTTTTATACCACCACTCAGAGAGCGGAAAGTCGATATTCCTCTCATTGTCGATCAGATTTTAAAAGAAAGCTCAACTCAACTCGACACAATGCCTCGTCATGTCAATCAAAAAGCCATGCAAGTTTTATTGAATTATGACTGGCCGGGAAATGTTCGTGAGCTTAAAAATACCTTGCTTTATGCTTTAACTATGGCAAATGGTAAGGATGAAATTGAAGTCGAAGACTTACCAAATGAACTCTTAAATGCAGATGATTACGTTAAATTACCCGAGACAAATACAGAGCTTAATCCTGAAAATGTGCAAGCCACTTTAGAAAAATATAACCACAACCTGAATATGGTCGCTAATATTTTTGGAATTAGCCGCACTACGCTTTGGCGATATAGACAAAAACATAAGCTTTAGGGAGGTATTTATCTGATCTAAGGCGTATCATACTGCACTTGGTTAGGTCCGTTAGTTCAAAGGCTTTCTATGATTGTTCGCGATAAAAACAGCGTTTTTAAACTCTTATTTGCATGGAAAGGAACAGTTCTACCCAAAGTTTTGCCCGCATTGAGTTTTGTTGTTCTTATTTCAGCATGTGTAGTCTGGCTTTCTTATTATCATTGGATTCAAATCCCTACCGTTCCCGCAATTGGATTTACCATCTTTGGCGTTATTCTTTCAATTTGTACCGGTTTTAGAAATAACGCGTGTTATGACCGTTGGTGGGAAGGACGCAAGTTATGGGGCGCTTTAATTGCAAATGCCAGACATATTGTCAGAGATAGCCATGTTCTATCCAAAGAACAGCGTGAACATTTAATCCATCAAGTTTTAATTTTTACTAATTTACTGCGTGATCGGCTGCGACAGCAAACGGCCGAGCCAACAAAATTTCTTGAACATGCCTATTTAAATAACTCTTCACTTAATTATTTAAATGAACATATTAATGCCCCCCAGTTTGTACTCGAAAATATTCAAAAAGATTTAGTCAAAGCTTTAAAAGATGGCGAAATTAGTGACATTATCTACAGCACATTGACACGTCATATTGTTGAGCTAGGTAATATTCAAGCAGGTTGTGACCGAATTGCTGGTACGCCTTTGCCCTACTCATATTCAGTACTTTTGCACCGTGCTGTTTATTGTTTCTGTTTCATATTACCGTTTAGCCTTGAAGCTGCTTTAGGCATCTGGACACCGCTTATTGTCGGCTTAATCGCTTATATGTTTTTAGGGCTAGACGCCCTAAGTGCTCAAATTGAAGAACCTTTTGGTTTGCAAGAAAATGATTTACCGCTCGATTCTATTGTCCGCTTGATTGAGCGGGAGTCGTTAAGCTCTTTAGGACAGCCATTACCTCCTATTATTGAAGCCCAAAATAACAATTTACTTTAATAAAAAGAGCGAATTATCGCTCTTTTTATTGGTTTAAATGTCTACTTATGGCTGTACGATAATCTTAACGGCGGACTCATTGTTATGAATTAAGGTTTCAAAACCTTGTGAAATCAAATCGTCAAGTTGAATACGCTGGGTAATAAAAGGTTCCAGATTTATTTTACCTTCTTCGACCAGTTTAATGGTTTCTTGGTGGTCATTTACGTAGGCAATTGTGCCTCGTACATCAAGCTCTTTCATTACCACACTATGCACATTAATTGATGCTGGATGGCTCCAAATCGAAACAATAACAATAACGCCTGTTGGTTTCACTGCTGCAACCAAGGTATCTAACACCTTGTTAACGCTACTACATTCAAACGCGACATCGACACCATCGCCAATAGTAATTTTCATGACCTCAGAAACAACATCAACTTCTGACGGGTCTAAAATATAATCTGCGACTCCCGACTCTTTGGCTTTTTCTTTACGTTTTGCACTTAGCTCGGTAATGATGACCTTAAGCCCTTTCGCTTTTAAAATTGCCGAAAGCAACAAACCAATTGGACCTGCACCACCAACCAGTGCAATATCACCAGCCTTTGCACCACTGCGCACATATGCATGATGACCCACCGACAACGGTTCAATTAGTGCCGCCTGATCTAGTGGAATTTTATTGGAAATTGGATGCACCCAACGGCGTTTAACCGCAATTTTTTCCGATAAACCACCGCCACGACCGCCTAAACCAATAAAGTTCATATTTTTAGAAAGATGATAATTGTCTCCCGGCCCAGTTGGTACATCATCGGCCACAATATAAGGCTCTACCACCACATGCTGACCAATTTCAATATCATCAACACCTTCACCTACGGCATAGACCACACCTGAAAACTCATGTCCCATGGTAATCGGCGCAGATTCGCCTGAAATAGGATGCGGATGCCCACACGGTGGAATAAAAATTGGCCCTTCCATAAACTCATGCAAATCTGTACCACAAATTCCACACCAAGCAACCTTAATGCCTACAGTGCCGGGAGTGACTTCTGGTTCTGGGATATCCTCAATACGGATATCGCCTCTGTCATAAAAACGCGCTGCTTTCATTATTATCCCCCTCAAATCAGGATGTTGTTTTAGCGATAGACTATTCCGCCGTCCGTTAAAATAGATTGACCCGTAATATAGTCCGAATCTTCACTTGCCAGAAAAGCAACTAATGCGGCTACATCGTCTGGTGTTTGGGCTCTACCTAAAGCAATGCCTTCCACATACTTTTTATAGGTTTCACCGATTGCAGCGCCGGTAATTTCAGCAAAACGTTTATCGATTTCAACCCACATGTCTGTTCCGACAATTCCGGGACAATATCCATTTACCGTAATACCATGACTGGCGTATTCTTTTGCCGCAGCTTGAGTAAGTGCCCGTACCGCAAATTTGGTTGCTGAGTAAATACCGAGTAAAGCAAACCCATCATGGCCCGCAATTGAGCAAGCATTAATGATTTTACCTTTATGTTGGCGTTGTTTAAATTTTGCAGCAGCAGCCTGTATGCCCCACAGCACTCCACCAATATTAATATCAACAATTTTTTGAAATTCATCAGGTGTGATATGAGCAATCGCTTGAACCTGTGCAATTCCAGCATTATTAATCATGACATCGAATCCACCAAGGGTCTGCTCAGCATGATTTATAGCGGCGTATACTTGCTCACGGTCACTCACGTCGGCAATAAATGTGCTCGCATTTACACCTAAAGCCTGAATTTCCTGCTGCACATCGTTCAGTCGATCTTGTTTCATATCGACTAGTGCAATGTGTGCTCCTTCTCGCGCCAAGCGCAGGGCAATCCCGCGGCCAATGCCTTGAGCTGCCCCTGTCACTAAAACGACTTTATCTTTTAATCCCTTAACCATATTCAACTCCTGTAAATGCAGAATTTCTACATATGAATCGCTCGTTGCATTGAAGCCAAAATGGATTCATGCATGGCTTCTGATAAAGTTGGATGCGGGAAAATCACTTGAGCTAAACTTTCATCAGTTGCTTCTAGATATTTAGCAATTGCAAAGCCCTGAATATGCTCGGTCACTTCATGGCCGACCATATGTGCTCCAAGTAGCTCGCCCGTTTCTGCATGTATCACCGTTTTAACGAAACCTGACGCATCGCCAATTGCCAAAGCTTTGCCATTTGCAGTTAAAGAAAACTTACCAATTCGTATAGGTAGATTCTGAGCTTTTGCTGCATTTTCCGTTAAACCAATACTCGCCACTTGTGGATGCGTAAAAATACAACCCGGAATCTGGCTACGATCGAGTGAATGTACGTTTGCTACACCAGCAATTTTCTCGACACATATCATGGCTTCATGGCTTGCTTTATGCGCAAGACATGGTGCTCCAGCAACATCCCCAATGGCATAAAGCCCTACTACATTGGTTTTACAATAGTCATCAATTGCCACAAAACCTTGTGGATTTAGTTCCACACCTAAACGTTCTAGGCCTAGCCCTGTGGTATTAGGCTGTACACCAATTGCCGAAAGCACACGGTCAAAAACAAGCGTTTGAACATCATTTGCCGTTTCAATCACACAGTGAACTTGACCATTTTCAATTTGAATACTTTGAACGACAGCATCGGTTAAGACTTTCATTCCTTTTTGTTCAAATTGTTTTCTGACAAATTGAGCAACTTCTGCATCTTCAGTCGGTAAAATTTGCTTGGCTAAATCAATAAGCGTGACCTGACATCCCAAGTCTTGATAAAGGCTAGCAAACTCACTACCAATTGCACCTGAACCTACAACCAGTAAACTTTTCGGTAACTGCTCTGGAACAAGCGCTTCTTTATAGCTCCAGACATATGTTCCATCGACAGGAAGTTGAGGAACATGTCGAGCTTTAGCCCCAGTTGCCAAAATAATATGCGGTGCACTTAAAGCTTGACTGTTCCCTTGAGCATCTGTCACTTCAAGTTTTTCTTTTGCCATAAGCTGAGCACGACCATTAAACATGGTCACCTGATTCTTTTTCAGCAGGTAATCAATGCCTTGTACTAACTGAGCTGATACTTGTCGGCTATACTGCACAAGCTTTTGAATATCAAAATCGAGTTGAGATACCTGAAAACCAAACTGTCCAGCATGTTTAAACTGGGTTGCAAGCTCTGCCCCTGCAAGCAAAGCTTTAGTTGGAATACAGCCCCAATTTAGGCAAATTCCACCTAAATGTTGCTCTTCAACAATTGCGGTTTTTAACCCGAGCTGGGCTGCACGAATTGCAGCCACATACCCACCCGGTCCCGCGCCAATCACAATTAAATCAAATTGAGCTTCTGACATGCGGGTTCTCCTACACCAAAATTAAAGCAGGGTTTTCAACAAACTGCTTAAAACTGGCCAAGAATTTCGCCCCAACTGCACCGTCAATGACGCGGTGATCACATGACAGTGTCGCTGTGACAATCTCACGAATCACTACATTTCCATTTTCAACAACAGCACGTGATTCAGAAGCGCCTAATGCCATAATTGCACCTTGCGGTGGATTAATAATGGCATCGAACTGTTTAACGCCTAACATTCCTAAATTTGAAATGCTAAAGCTGCCTCCCTGAAATTCGTCAGGTTGTAACTTTCCAATCTTGGCACGCGTTGCCAAATCACGCATGTCCTCGGAAATCTGTGCTAAAGACTTCTGGTTGGCGGCTTTCACAATTGGTGTAATTAAACCGTTTGGAATTGCTACGGCCACCGAAATATCCGCTTGAGAGAACTGTAAAATTGATTGAGTCGCCTCATCAAATTGAACGTTTACCTCAGGTACTTTTATCAGTGCCGCGGCGGCGGCTTTAATCAGCATGTCATTAATAGAAAGTTTGACTTGTGGAACAGTCTCATTAATTTGCTTTCGTAAATTTTGCAAAGCTTCTACGTTTAGATCGACTACAAGACGGAAATGTGGCGCATTACGTTTTGCCGCTTGCAAGCGTGAGGCAATCGCTTTACGCATACCATTCATCGCGACAGTTGTAATTGTCGATTGTGGTTGACTAGCAGCACATTGGACAGGTTGTTTATTTACCGCCGTTGGGTTTTCACGGTTGTAAACCGCTTCAACGTCTTCTTTACAAACACGGCCTCGGGTACCTGAGACACGGCAGTCATTTAGGTTAATGCCCCATTGTTTTGCCAAACGGCGTGCAACAGGTGTTGCTAGAACTTGGCTATCATCGGCAGTTGACTTAACCACTTTAGCTTGATGTTGCTGTTTAACATCAGGCCACTGGCCTCCAGCAGCCTGCACGGCCTTCTGGATGTCTTGAACACTAATACGTCCTTCACGACCAAAACCCGTCACTTTTGCCAAGTTCACATTGTGCTTTTCTGCAAGCTTTAACGCATGCGGCGTTGTAAACAACTCATCAGATGTTTGATAGCCTTGTAATGACTCCGGTACAGCATAGTCACCTTTCACTACCTTTGCAGGAGCTGGAGCACTTGCAACTACAGACTGTGGTTGTTCGGCTTTTTCAGCAACAGGTGCTGATGCTTCCGCTTTACTTTGCTCAGTAGGTGCTTCAGGGGCTTTAGCTGCTGAACCACCTAGTGATGCGATAAACTTTTCAATTTCTGCATCAGAAATTTCACTTTCAGCACATACGGCAATAAGACCACCGACAGGTAAAGTATCACCATCTTTCGCTAAAATTTTACGGAGCGTTCCTGCAAAAGGCGCTTCTAACACATTGACGATTTTTGTGGTTTCAATTTCACAAATTTCATCGCCTTTATTAAAGCTATCACCCTCTTTAATCAACCATTGGGCGATCGTGCCTTCTTCCATAGATAATCCCCATTTCGGGATCTCCAGCGTTTTAATTTCGCTCATCCTAAGCCTCCAATGTTTTTCGCACAGCTTGCTCAATACGCTCTACACTTGGAATCCATTCTTTTTCTAAAACTGGAGAGAATGGAACAGGCGTATGTGGTGGCGTTACGAGTTCAATAGGTGCTTTTAAATAGTGGAAACCTTTTTGCGCGACCAGTGCAGCAACATCATGACCAAAACCACAGCGTGCCGCTGATTCATCCACAATAACCACACGTCCAGTCGATGCAACAGACTCTAAAATTCCTTCTTCATCAAGAGGTGAAATTGTTCGAGGGTCTACCACTTCAACCGAAATGCCATCTTTTGCCAGTTTGTCTGCTACTTCATTGGCACGGTGTACCATCAATCCTAAAGCAATAATGGTCACGTCTGTCCCTTCACGGGTGTAATTTGCTACACCAAAAGGAATGGTATAGGCATCATCTGGAACTTCACCTTTAATGTCATAAAGCATTTTATGCTCACAGAACACTACTGGGTCGTCATCACGAATAGCCTGAATTAAAAGCCCTTTCACGTCGTATGGGCTAGATGGAACCACAACTTTTAAACCTGGAACCGCAGCAAATACGTTATATGGTGACTGAGAATGTTGAGCTGCCGCAGAAAAACCAGCACCAATCATGCCACGTACAACCATTGGCGCTTTTGCTTTTCCACCAAACATATAGCGGAATTTAGCAGCTTGGTTATAGAGCATGTCATGACACACGCCGTAAAAATCCATAAACATTAAGTCGGCAACAGGACGCAAACCTGTTGCAGCAGCACCCGCGGCCATACCAATAATTGCAGACTCGGTAATTGGCGTATCAATAACACGTTCCGAACCAAATTCTGTCCATAAGCCTTTGGTTACACCAAGTACACCACCGAAGCCTTCAAGCTCATTATCTTCAGTATTTTTACCACCATGTCCACCGCGCACATCTTCGCCCACAACAAAAACAGTTGGGTCACGGCGCATTTCTGATTCAATGGCTTCTTTAATTGCATTACGAAAACTTTTATTTGGCATCTTTACTATTCCTTTAGTAAGAGACATAGACGTCGGTAAGGAGTTGTTCTGGTTTTGGATATGCCGCAGCGCGAGCTTTAGCAACTGCATCATCAACGTTCGCCTTAGACACAGCATCAATCTCGTCTAATTTGGCTTCATCAATTTTGCCTTTAACTTTTTCTCGGAAAATTTTCAAAGGGTCTTTATTTTCTTTAACGAAATCGACTTCCTCTTTTGAGCGAATGAGGCCCGGGTCACCTTCAAAATGTCCATAAAAACGGTTAGTAATCGTCTCAATGACACTTGGACCTTCGCCACGGCGTGCACGTTCAATGGCAATTTGAGCCGCTTCATAAACTGCAAAGAAATCTGTACCGTCGACTTTAACGGCTGGCAAACCGAATCCTGCTGCACGCCCTGCAATGTCTTTACTTCCAACTGCGTAATCATGGCCAGTACCTTCGCCAAAACCGTTATTTTCAAAGACGAAAATGACTGGGAGTTTAAGCACAACCGCCATGTTCATTGCTTCGAAAGTAAGGCCTTGGTTTGAGCCACCATCACCTGTAAAAGACAGCCCGACACCGCCAGTTTTTAAGGTTTTCGCTGTTAGTGCAGCACCGATTGCTAAAGGAGGCCCACCACCCACAATCCCGTTAGCACCAAGCATGCCTTTATCTAAATCGGCAATATGCATAGAGCCGCCTTTTCCACGGCACAGCCCATCATCTTTACCGAAAATTTCCAGCATCATGCCGTGAATGTCACAACCTTTTGCAATACAGTGACCATGTCCACGATGGGTTGAAGTGATATAGTCTTTATCAGTTAAGTTTTCACAAATTCCGACTGCTACAGCCTCTTCTCCACTATATAAGTGAATAAAACCTGGAATATCACCATTGGTATTTTCTTCGTGAAGTCGATCTTCAAATTCACGAATATCACGCATGCTTTTATATGCTGCGAGTAATTGCTCTTCCGTTAATTGCATATCCTTTT